>DATGHL010000018.1 GCA_035308025.1 Candidatus Binataceae bacterium | reverse complement strand
TGGCCGCGGGGCCGAAGATGGCCGCGGTAAACAACTCGCGCAGCCGCGGCTCGACGCTTAAATTGCGCAACGAGCCTTCCTGCTCGCGCCATTTGCGCATTGGGATGACCGCCTTGGCCATCTGGCGATGGCCGCCGGCGGCGCCGATGCCGCCGAAGATCTGCTTGACCAGTTCGCCGGCATTGCCTCGTCCGAGCCCCTGATTGCGCACCGCGACGACCAGGTTCGAGCCCAGCTTGCCGGCGACGGCAACCCATTCGACGCCTTCGAACTGGAGGCAGAAATCCGCGAGTTGCACGATCAGATCGTCGCGCTCGACGGCGCCCAGATGCAGCACCACCAGTCCCTCGCGGACCTCGAAACGGCTCATCGCGCGCGACAGCAACCGCGCATAGCTCAGCGGCAATTCCGGCCGATCGATCTGCCGCAGAAGATTGTAGTTCGCCAGCGGGTAGAGGTGCGTGAAGGCCTCGATGTCGGCGTCGGTGGCGCGGCGTGAGAGCGCCAGCGTGTCGCTGCGGATGCCATAGAGCAGCGCGGTGGCCAGCCGCTCGCTGATATGTTCCTCGGCGGTGACGAGATATTCCGTCATGATGGTCGCGGTGGCGCCGTAATTGACCCGGATGTCCTCGAAGGGCGCGAGCCCGACCTGGTAATTCGGATGGTGATCGATCACGATGTCGGCGCGCGGGATGCGCTCGCCGAAGTAGGGCGGCTCGACATCCACCATCGCGATTTTGTCGAACTCGCGCAGGTGCTCGGTGACGGCCTGCGCGATCTCGATCTCGAGCAGATGAGTCATCGTGCGATTTTCCGGGCGCGTGACTGGTGTGAAGGCGAAGATGGGCGTCGTCTGCTTGTTGCGCCCGAGCATCGCGCGCAGCGCGATCGCGCTGGACATCGCGTCGGGATCGGGATCGTCCTGCAGCACGATCGCGATGCGATCGTCCTCGGCGACTAGCCGCCGCAGGTCGCGGATTTTCTGACGGGTTAGCGTTTGATCCATAAAGTCGGCGCGGAGTTCGGATTTCGCGACACAGCGCTAAGCGAAGCGCCAGCTAACAACATCAGGGTGGTGTCTGAAAGGGCGCTCGAATCGTCGCGCCAGCAGGTCTGCATCGCAAGTCTTGGATTAACACAGCAGTGAAGTGCCGCGCAAATCCTGTAAGATGACACCTGACGTAACTCACGACACGCTGCAACGCGATGCCGGAATATCGATGTGAAATATGCCGCAGGCTGGCGGACGAGTGGCTGCTCAAGCTGACGATCGAGGATCGCGGCGGCTTCGCGCAGGAGGCGCTGATCTGCGCCAACTGCGGCGTCAAGCTGCGGCTGGCCTCGGAGAAGCAGCGCGATCTCCAGATCGATCCGTGGGTGCATGAGGCGGCGGCGCGCGTCCTGCGCGGGCGCGAATAGAGAATAGAAAGGATCACGCGGAAACCCCATGGCATCAGCTCCTGAACCGCAGTCGCCGCTCGACCTCTGGCCCTATGAGGAGGCGCGCCGGCTCGCCGAGCGGGTGCGCGACTATCCGCGTGAGCGGCCGGTGGTCTTCCAGAGCGGCTTCGGCCCTTCCGGCCTGCCGCATCTCGGCACGATGACCGAGGTGTTGCGGCCCTCCTACGTGCGTCACGCTTTCAAAACGCTCGGCGACGAGCATCCTCACAAGCTAATTGTCTTCATCGACGATATGGACGGGCTGCGCAAGGTTCCCGAGAGCATCCCGAATCGCGAAACGACTCAGGAGTATCTCGGTCATCCGGTTTCACGAATTCCGGACCCGTTCGGCGACTGTCACGACAGCTTTGCCGGCCACATGATCGGGCTGCTCGGCGATTTCCTCGCGCCGGTCGAGGTCGAGTACGAGCTGATGCGCTCGAGCGCGATGTACGCGAGCGGCGCCTTCGACGAGGCCCTGCGACTGGTGCTGGCGAAGCACAAGGAGATCGTGGCGCTGATCACGCCGACCCTGCGGGAAGAGAATCGCGCCGGCTGGTCGCCGATCATGCCGCGCTGCCCCGCCTGCGGGCAGATCAACTCGACGCTGGTGATGGCCTATTTTCCCGATCAGGATGCGGTCGAGTTTTCATGCGAGCGCAGTTTCGGCGGCGCTCGAGGCTGCGGTTTTCGCGGCCAACAGACTATTCTCGGCGGCGCCTGCAAGGTGCAGTGGAAGGTCGATTGGGCCTTGCGCTGGCACGTACTCAAAGTCGATTACGAGCTGTACGGCAAGGATCTGATCGATTCGGCGCGGCTCTCCGCGCAGATTCTCAAGCTGCTTGGCGGCCGCGCGCCGTTGGGCTTTCCCTTCGAGATGTACCTCGACGAAGAGGGTCACAAGGTCTCGAAGTCCGTCGGACGCGGGGTCGGGGTCGAGCAGTGGCGGCGCTATGCGCCGATCGAAGTGCTCAAGTATTTTCTGATTTTGAATCCGCGCCGCGCACGCAAATTATTTCTGGAAGCGATACCGCAATATGTGGACGAATACCTCGAGGCGCTGCGCGGGTGGGCCGCGATGGATGCTGCGGCGCGCCTGAATTCGCCACTGCAATTCGTGCTGCAAGGCGACAGTGCGCGACGCTTCGACAGCGCAATCAGCTTCGGGCTCGTTATGAATCTCGTGCCGGCGATCGGCAGCGACGATCGTGAGTTGTTGTGGCGCTACCTCACGACCTACGACCCGCAAATCGGCGCTGATCCTGAGACCGCGTCGCTGGCGCGCACACTGATGGAATGCGCGATCAACTTCTATCGCGATTTCGTCGAGCCCGAAAAAAAGCTCTCCGCACCGAGCGCAGTTGGACGCGAGCAGTTGCGCGCATTCGCCGATTGGCTCGGCAGCAATGGCGACGCGACCGCCGAGGAGATCGAAAAATCGATCTACGATCTCGGGCGCGCCCACTACGACAGGCCTGGAAAGATCTTCCCGGTGATCTATCGCGCGCTGCTCGGCCAGGAGCGCGGCCCGCGCCTCGGCGCCTTCATCCGGCTCGCAACACCCGAGAAGATCGCCGCGGCGCTAAATAATGCCACGAAGCTAATCAGCGAGTAGAGTTTCAGCTGCTTCTCCTTATGTACCAGAATTTGGTAGATACAGATTCGGAGCAAGCATACGTTATGAGCAAGAATACGTCATTCAGCCTTGGCGAGCATTTCAATAGCTTCGTCGAGACGCAGGTGGCGCAAGGCCGCTACAACAGTGCAAGTGAGGTTGTGCGCGCGGGCTTGCGACTACTCGAAGAGCAAGAAGCCAAATTGGCCGCACTGCGGGCCGCCCTGATAGAGGGCGAACAAAGCGGAGCGTCGACACCCTTCGATTTCGAGGCATTCATCGCGCGTAAGCGGGTCGCCCAGCCACGCGAGGTATGACGGGTCGCTACATCCTTTCGCCGCGTGCGCAGCGCGATATTGATGAAATCTGGGACTATACGGCGAAGCGTTGGGGCGTCGACCAAGCCGAAATTTATACCCGTCAGCTCGGGCATGACGTCGAGGCGGTAGCGGCGCAGCCGGCGATCGGCCGGGCATGTCCCGAATTGCGGACCGGCTACTATAGATTTCCTTCCGGCGGTCACGTTCTGTTCTACCGCCGTATTGAGGGCGGCATTGAGATCGTTCGTGTTCTGCATGCACGTATGGATTTCGCCCAGCACATTTAGAAGCGAAACCAGCGCGTCGACCCGGTCGCCGTCCAGATCCGTTTGAAGGGCGACTACAATCACCACATCTCAACTTTAATTCGGACCGCGGCTAGCCGAGCGGGTTGCCGCCGAAGAGTATCGGATGGAGCCGCATCACTGCGAAGGCGGAGACGGTTCCGATCACGAGCGCGGCCCACGGCATATCGGTACGTGTCCAGCGCTGGCGGCCGCTGACTAACGCGGCGAAGGGAAAAAACGACGTCGCAGCGACGAATTCGCGATAGGGCTCGCCGAGCTCGACGAGTTTGCGTCGATCCTGATGCCATCCGCCGAGAATCCCGAGCGCGGCAAGACTGCCGAAAAAACAGATATCGCCGGCCCAGCCGTTCATCAGCAGATGGGCTAAGGCCCAAAGCACGATCGCCACAAAGAAGCCGTGCCGGGTGATCTTGAGCATTCCGTGCACGCCCCGATTCGCGGGCGCGCCGATCGAGCCTGGATTGGGGTTTATGAGGCCGCCGACCAGAATGATGAAGGCGATCAGCATCATCAGCCAGGTCAGCCATCGGAGCAGCGGGATGCCGCGCAGATACCAGAGCATCAGACCGGCGTGCTTATGATGAGCGAACGTAACTATCAGGGGGACCAAAGTCGCGAAGGCGACGAGCGAGTAGAGGCCGCGATAGGGTTGCGCCCCGATTCTGGCGATCAACGCCGGCCGCACCGCGTCGGAAGAGATAACCAGATGGCTGCCGAGGAATAGCGCGCCCCACATTGCGATTTTCAACGTCGGGTCCATGGCGGCTCCGTTAGACGCCGAATTCACAAAAGCGCCAGTTCAGGGTTATACACGGCAGATGGCGAATTCTCCAATTGACCGCTTACCGCCGCCCTTCGAGGAGATCATCCGGCGTCACGAGGGTGAAATTCTGCGCTTCATTCTGCGCTCGACGCGGGATCGCGAGGATGCGCTCGACCTCTTCCAGGAGACCTGGCTGCGCGCCTATCGCGCCTATGCGCGAATCGACGGCGCCGACGGCATCCGGCCCTGGTTGTTCCGGATCGCGACGAATCTCTGTCTGAATCGCGTGCGCGATCGCGCGCGCCATAATGGCGTGGTCTTTGACGGCGAGCTGGCCGAGGCGCACGATCGCGGCGCTCCGCATGGCGCGCGCGATACGCTGATCGATCTGAAGGCGCTGATCGCGCGGCTGCCGCAGAAGCAGCGCGCCGCCGTGATGATGCGCAAGTTTGGAGGCCTCGAATATCAGGAGATCGCGACGGCCTTGGGATGCAGCCTCGAGGCGGCGCGGGCGGACGTCTATCAGGCGATGAAGAAAATCGGGGCAATGGAGTGAAGCTGATGGCGAGTGACGAAAAATATGATGGACTGATTGACCAGGATATTGATCAGGACGACGAGTTGAATCAGGCCGCGCTGCGAGAATTATTGCGCGTTGCGCACAAGCGGCTGGATCCGGTATTGCGGCGGCTACAGCGGCCGCGCGCGGGCGTCGGTGTCGCGACGACACCGCTGGGGCGGCTGCTGGTCGCGCAGAGCGCGCGCGGCCTGATGGCGCTAAGATTCCCGGAGGAAGACGAGGGAGCGGGCTTTCTGAGCGCTTTGCGGCGGCATTTCGATGTCGTCGAAGACGGTGCGCTGGCCGCTGAAGTCAGCGACGAAATAGTCCGCTTGTTGCACGGCGACGCGAGCGCGATCGCACATCGTCCGGTCGATCTGAGCCTGGTGGCGAGCGATTTTCAGCGTCGCGCGCTCTCGCGTTTGCGGAAGGTTCCGGCGGGCGCAGTCACCACCTATCAGGCGTTGGCCGGCGCGGCCGGCTCGCCTGCGGCTCAACGCGCGATCGGCAACACGGTCGCAGTCAATCCGATCGCAATTTACGTCCCATGTCATCGCGTGATCCGATCGGATGGCTCGATCGGCAACTACGGGGGCGGGGTCGAGCGCAAGCTCGCTTTGTTGCGCGCCGAGGGCTTCGCCGCCGATCGCACTCGGCGGATACCGGCAGAGGCGGTCTATGGCCATCTAGGTACGCGGATTTTCTGCCGGCCCAGTTGTTCCGCGGCGAAACGGGCACGCCGCGATCGTATGTTTATCTTTGCGGCGCCGGACCGCGCCGCCGCCGCCGGCATGCGGGCGTGTAAACTCTGTCGTCCGTCGTAGGAAGAGACTGGCCCGCGGCAGGCTTCAATCTTCCCCTCTCCTACCTCGGAGAGGGGAAGTTGACAGATGGATTATTCGGTCTCCTGCTGTTGCTTCATCTGCTCGATCTGTTGGCGCTGATTCTCGATCTCCTGCTGTTGCTGCTGCAACTGGCCGTTAGTCTGCGAATTGGCGTTCTCCTGATTCTGCATCGAGTTGCCAACCGCGTAGCCGCCGACGCCGCCGGCGCCCGCGCCGATCAATGCGCCCAGCGCCGGATGGCCGGTCGCCGCGCCAATCGCCGCTCCTGCACCACCTCCGAGCAGCGCGCCGATGCCGGTCCCCTCCTCACGTGTGCTAAGGGGTTGGCTTCCCGCGCATCCCGCCACGAACATCGCCGCGGCCAGCGCGACTCCCGCAGTTGCCATCCAACGCTTGCGCATAAATTTTTCTCCGTTACCTGCTCTTACGTGAAACGAACCATCGAGTCATTTCGTTTACAGCGAGTCGCGTTACGCCAGACATTTTCAACGATAGCAGTGTTCATACCGTCAGGAATGCCCGCTTGAGAGAGAAATAGAGTCTGATCGCACGACAGTCAATACCGATTTCGTGCGGGCGGCGACCAAAGCGCAAAGGCGATCCTGACAGCGCCGTAAGCATCTTTTCATCGCTCAGAGCACGCCGCTCCGATGTCGCGGCTTCAGCACAATCGAACGGCAAGGGATTGAACTCTTCGGGTGCTAATTCTTTGACGGCGGTTACCAGCCGATCGCTTGAGCGGCCATCACGACCGCGAGTTGCCCGCGCGGGTCCGCGCCGCCGCAGAGCAGCCGACGAGCCGGGTCGAAGCGAATTCCGAGGACGTGTCCTTCGCACCAGGGTGGGCGCGTCTCGACCTCGTGGCCGCGCGCCGTGAGTGCCGCGCGAATTTCCGGACTGATACGATCCTCGATGCGCAACACCCCGGGCCGCGCGGCGTGCGGATAGAAGCTCGAAGCGAAGTGCGCAGTCGAAAAGCGCGGCGCCTCGATCGCTTCCTGGACGTCCATGCCGAATTCGATCAGATTGAGGAAGAATTGCAGCGTCCACTGATCTTGCTGATCTCCGCCGGGCGTGCCGAAGGCGAGAAATGGTTGGCCGTCGCGCGTCGCGAGCGACGGTGTTAGGGTCGTGCGCGGTCGCTTGCCAGGTCGCAGCGCGTTGGCGTGCCGCTCGTCGAGGAAAAAGGTCTGCAGCCGCGTGCCGAGCGGGAAGCCGAGCGTATCGATGACCGGTGAGCTGGGAATCCATCCGCCGCTGGCGGTGCAGGCGACCATATTGCCGGCGCCGTCGGCGGCGGTGACATGGATCGTCCCCGGTCCCCAAGAACGCGGTGTGATCGACGTGCCGGTTGCCAGCGCGCGCATCGCGAGCGGATCACCGGGGCGATGGTCCATCGCGGCGCGCGCCGGATCGATCAAGGCCCGGCGCATCGCGCTATAGCGCTCCCCGAGCAACTCCGCGAGCGGCACCGCGGTGAACTCCGGATCGCCGTAATAAAGCTCGCGATCGGCGAAGGCGAGCTTGGCCGCTTCGACCATCGTATGGATGTAGTCGGTCGAGTTATGGCCCATCGCGCGCAGGTCGAAACCTTCAAGGAGACGCAGTTGCTGCAGGAAGACCGGGCCCTGCGACCACGGCTGGCACTTGTGCACGGTGACGCCGCGATAGTCGGCGCTGACGGCATTTTCGAGTCTGGTCGTGAAGTTGGCCAGATCGCTTGACGCCAGCAGCCCGCCATTGGCGTCGGACCAACGGACGATCTCGTCGGCGATGTCGCCGCGATAGAAACGATCGCGCGCCGCACCGATCGCGGTCTCGCGGCCGCGGTTACGGGCTGCGCTCTCGGCATCGATCAGGCGGCGGAAAAAATTGCCGAGTGCCGGATTTTTGACGATATCGCCAGGATGAGGCACCTCGCCGTTCGGCAGATAGAGCGCAGCACTGGTTGGCCATTTGTCAAGAAACTTTTGCCGGTTGCTCAGAATCGACGCCATCCCGATCAGCCCGGAAAGGTCCTCAGGCGTCTCGCCATGGCCGCTCAAGCCGGGATGCATCGGCATCCCGTCTTCGCAGAGTTTGAGGCTGGGTTCGAGCACCTCGGCGAGGGTCTTGGTGCCGAAATGTGAGAGCGCGGTCGCGAGCGCGTCAAATGCCGCAGGTACCCCGGCTGCGAGCAGGCCCTCGCCCGGCACCAGATCCAAACCGCGCGCGCGATAGAGCGGGATCGTCGCTCGCGCCGGGGCGGTCATATTGCCGTTGACGGCGACCACGCGACGCTCAGATGCCAAATAAATGAGCATCGGCACCTCGCCGCCGATCGTATGCATATGCGGGTTGACGATGCCTTCAACGAACGTAGCTGCGACCGCGGCGTCAATCGCGTTGCCGCCGCGGGCAAAGATTCGCGCGCCCGCGGAGGCCGAGAGAAAGTGTTCGGTCGCGACCATCGCCTCGCGTCCCATCACCATCGGATACAGGGTCGTCATAGAGATTCCTTAGCAGCGCCAACACGGCTTTGTAGCTGGTGCGCCCCAATTAATGCACATCCGCAACAAGGTTGACCATTCCTCAACGGTCGGGCCATCGCCACGATGTCAGCTTCTGCGAGAATTAGCCGCATCGAAGTTCGGATATGGCCAGTTCGTCTAATCTTGTGGATAAGCAAAAAACAAAGGTTATCAAACGGTCCGAAGTTTGCTATCAAATTACCCAGGTGACGTGGGGAGGCCCGACCAAGTTTGCTTACGGGAAAGGTGGCATTACATGGAAGCGGTTAACCATACAGGAACGATCGGACAGGGAATTATCGGACGGCGCTGCCATTTGCTGCGGCCGGTTCGTGATCAGGAAGGACGGACGCGTTTCGACGAGAAGCCGTTAATACTGCGCGAGGTTAACAACCTGGATCGCAGAATGTTTCTGGTGCAATTCGAGAATGGCAGCACCACATTCTTATTCCCTGATGAAGTTAACATCGAATAACTGCTAGCTTTGCCGCTAACCCAGCCTTGCGCGCGTTAGTGCACAACGGCTTGGGTATGGTGGAGCGCGGCGATCGTCTTGGCGTCAACAATCTCGCCCCGACGCACCATCGCGAGCGCCTCGTCGAGATGAACTCTTTCCACCCGAATGATCTCGTCGGACTCCAGGCGGGAATCATGCTGAGTAAGTTCGCGCGCCAGAAAGAGCTCGATCCGCTCGTTGCAGAAGCTCGGAATCGTGACGATACCGCCAAGATGTTGCCAGCGAGCGGCGACTAAGCCGGTCTCTTCGCGCAGTTCGCGGATTGCGCATTCGAGCGGTGTTTCGGCACCGTCGCGGCATCCGGCCGGAATCTCGCGATGCCATCCGCCCACGGCGTGGCGATACTGCGTGAGCAAAGCGATTGTGCCGTCGCGGTCGAGCGCTACGATCGCGCTGGCGCCCGGATGGCGAATGACCGGGAGTTCGAGCGTCCGTCCGTTGGGGAGCGCGACCTCTTCGATACCGATATCGACGACACCTATTTTCAAGATCGGGCGGCGATTGGACTCCATCGTCTGAGGATGCGGTCCTGTTGCGCGCCGCGCAAGCTACGGCAATCGCGCTGCTTTGGGTCGATTCCGCCACTGGGTTCACGAGGAGCCGCGAGTGGGCTATCATGCATCGAGTGGCGTCGCTGGTATGAACGAAAAGAGCAGTCGGCTGATGAAGCTTGCGGACGAGTTGGTTGAAGCGGCCGGTCGGCTGGGTTTGGAGGTGCGGCGCGAAAAGATTCTCCGCGAGATCGGCTACCGTGCTCGCGGCGGCGCGTGCCGGCTGCGCGCGCGAGAGCTGATTATCCTCGATCGCGAGATGGCGCCCGCCGATCAGATCGAAGTTATTGCCGAAGCCCTCCGTCAGCGCGATCACGAACAGCTCTACCTGTCACCGGCCGCCCGCCGACTGTTGCAAGCGGGGTCTGCCGCTTAAGCGATTTTCATCATGGCGCGCGCGGAAGCCAGCGTCGCACACGAACCCGCCGTAACGTCGCAGGTCAGCCGGAGCCGGTCCGAGCAACGAATGCAGCTGCTCCATGAACGGCTGCGTGATCGCGGGCTCAAATCGACGGCGCCGCGCGACGACATCGCGCGTGTCTTCTTCGCGCTGCGGCGTCACGTCAGCGCCGAGGAACTCTATGCCGAGGTCAAGAAGGTCAACCCGCACGTCGGTTACGCAACCATCTATCGAACCCTGAAGCTGCTGAAGGAGTGCGGCCTGCTGTCGGAGCGCCATTTCGACGAAGGGCAGGCGCGCTATGAGGTCGCCGGCGGACATCATCACGACCACTTCATCTGCGAGAGCTGCGGCAAGATCATCGAGTTCGAGGACGACGCCATCGAGCGGTTGCAGGAGAGCGTCGCGGGCAAGCTCGGCGTCACGCTAATCCGCCATAAGCTCGAGCTCTACGGCCACTGCGCCGATTGTCTCGCCAAGGGGCGCGTCGCCCCGGGTTAGAGGATCTCTTCGCGGAGGACCGCGCAGGCGTCGATTTCAAGTTCGAGCCCGGTGACGGGCGGGCGCGCGAAATGCCAGGTGATTCCGCGTCGCGCCGCTTCGCCGATCGTGGGCAAGATCAGCGAAGCCATCAGCGGATGCAGATCGTGGACCCCGTAGAGATTCACACTGGTCGCCTGACTCCAGGTGAGTTGAAGCTCATCGAGGTGACGGCCGAGCACTTCGAGAATGCAAGCGGTTTTCTGGCGCAAGCCGTCGACCGAGGTATCACCGTGAGCAACCACTTTGATGCCGCCGTCGCGTGACGCGATCTCGGGGACGCCCGACAGCACCCAGGTTGGGGGTGCATAGTGGCTCGGGACGGTGTAGAAAAAACTCGCCATCGCCGGCTCCGCTATCGGATTCACTTCGAAGGCGACGTTGGTGCGCGCGACCGGGTTGGCGCCCTCGACCTCGAGGCTCCAACGGCGCAGTCGTTCGATATATGGGCGATTGAACTCCTCGAAACCTTCACGCGAGAAGGGACGCGGAACCCGCAACTGGATTCCGCAGAGCGCCGCGAGGGGACGATTCAGCGTTTGCAGATGGCGCTCGATACGAGCGTAGGCCTCGGTGAGCGGCGCGAGGGGCCGGAAGTTCGCGTGGACGATCGCGAAGCCGGGTCGCGCACAGACCGCCGCCGAGAATGATCCGATGCCGCGAATGAAGGTGTAATTGCCCGCAGGGGTTTCGATCAACATGCGTTTCCTCCGGTCCGCTCCAGCAGCTTCAATGGATGTTTGCACCCCGCCGAAGCTAGTCAAGAGCGATGGGTTCAGCCTATTGTGAGAACGACGCAGGGAGGTCGCTTGATGCCGGCAACCATAATCGATCAGGGCAAACCCTTTAGTGCAGCGAGCGCCATCGCTGAGGGGGAACAGTTATGGCTGACGCCGCGGGATTTGGCCGGAGCGACCGGATGGGAACTCAAGCCGCAAGGGTTTTGCCGCGGCGAGGTCTGCGTCCCGATTCCGCCGGCGCGAGCCCGGGAATTTGTGCGCGCCGGCGATCGCGTCAATCTTGCGGCGCTGGCCGATGTGCTCGGACGGCCGCTGGTGCATGACGAGCCGCCCGCCGTCTGGCTGCTCGGCGAAGCTGTCGAAACGATGAACGCGCAGCGTTTTGCGGCGGCCGCGCCCGACTTTACGCTGCCTGATCTCGACGGCAAGCAGCATTCACTCTCAGACTATCGCGGTAAGAAGGTCTTGCTGATGTCGTGGGCCTCGTGGTGAGGATGCCGCTTTGATCTGCCAGTCTGGCAGACCGTACAGGAAGAGCTGAAGGATAGCAATTTCACGATCGTATCGGTCGCCTTCGATTCTGGCGGCAAGGCTGCGGTTGCAAACTGGATCAGGCCGGCGACGCCGATCGAAATTCCGCCGCCGCTGCAGGACGTGATGGGCTGGAGCGCCGATCAGTGCGCACGCGCGGCCACGCCAACTTATCCGTGCCTGATCGACGAGCGTCACGTGGTAGCTGAACTCTACAATATGCCCAACGTTCCGATGGCAGTGTGGATCGATGAGCAAGGCCAAATCGTGAGGCCGGCCGAAGCGGCCGGGGCGAGTGACGGCTTTCGCACGATGGATCGCACGACCTTCGCGATGGCGCCTGCGGTCGCTGCCAAAGGCAAGGCCGCGCGCCAGACCTATATCGACGCGATCCGCGACTGGGTCGCCAAGGGCGCGGCCAGCAGTTACGTGCTGCCGCCCGCGGAAAGGCGTCGGCGGGTGCAGGGAGCCTCGGCGACTGAAGCGCTCGCGATGGCGAATTTCCATCTCGGCCAATATCTGCTCGAGCAGGGCCATCGCCTCGATTCCCAGAAATATTTCGATAAGGCGAAAGCGCTCTGCCCTGAGCGGTGGCATCTAGTGCGGCAAGCGATGGAGCTGATCGCGGTGGGCAATGCGTCCAGCCCCGAGTTCTTCGCGCACGTCGATGCACTTGGCGAGCGGCCCTATTATCCGCCGGTGGAGTACGGTCCCGAACAGAAATAGGTTAGATCGGCGACATCCACCGCAATCGAATTAGTGTGCGCCGCCACCGACGCTCAGTTCATCGAGCAGGGCTTTGGCGTCCTTCAGATCCGCCGTGTCGAAGCCCTCGGTGAACCAGTTGTAGATCTCAGCGAGCATTCCGCGGGCTTCGCCGCGACGATCGGTATCGCGGAGCAATCGCGCCAGACTTGTAATGGCGCGCAGCTCTAACGATTTAGCCTCCATCCCACGCGCCAGGCCGATCGCCTCCCGGAAATCCTGCTCGGCGAACTCGAATCGTGCTTTGCTAGAATCGCTTCTGACGCGCAAATCGCCGCGCAGCCGGAAGACCTCTGGGCGGTAGAACAGCTCTTCCGGATTTGTCTGGAGGGCCTGCTCAACGGTGACGAGAGCTTCGTCAACCGCGCCTGCAAAGGCCTGCGTTTCGCCCAAACTGACTAGCCACGAAGCCCTAAACGCATAAAACCTCATATGGTCAAGTTCCCCAAGCCCTTCTTGAATCTGGGCCGCGGCGTTTCTCGTATCGCCCATTTGGGCACGCGCCCGAGCGCTGCGCATTTTGCCCATCGCTTCGATGAACGGGAACCCGGATCCGGATGCGGTTGCGATTTGCACTGCTGCTTCGCCAGCCTCGAGCGAGCGCCGATAATCGCCTCGCAGTTCATAAACCCAGCTGCCAACGGAAAGAGCAAAAGCGGTAGCGAAATGATTGTTTTGTCGGCGCGCGATTGAGATTGACTCGTCGACGTAGCGGGCGGCCCGATCGGGGTAACCAAGGAACCATTCATTCTGCCCGGCAAAAATATGCGAGTTTACCCACGGATCATCCGGTTTGCCGCGCGATTCCTCCTCGCGGTAGCGCTCCATAAACTGTAGTAAGTGTTCGCGGGCCCCCACCAGATCGCCGAGCCACTGACGCGGCAGCGCCTGCGCATAGTGCGCGGCGACGAGGGCCAGCACGCTATCGCTGGAATGGGCGATCTCGAGCATCTGGTCGGCAAGAGCCAGCGCTGCACGATGCTCGCCTCGGGTAGCCAGCGCTCGATACAGCCCGGTGAATAGTTCAAGCGACGCGCCGCCGCCGCGCTCGGCCAAGATCCGGGCGCGGGCATAGGCTTGGGCCGTCTCAGCAGCCGGCCATCCTCGGGTTGTTCCCATCATTTCGCCCAGAGCCACTTGTAGGGTCAGTTCGCGAGCATCGCGCTCGGACGATTCGGGTAGTGTCAGCAGCGCGCCGATCGCTTCGCGATAATGCTGTTCAGCCTCGCGATAAGCGCGGCGCTCGACCGCGCGCTCACCCGCACGCTGCCATTCGGCGATTGCAGGCTCAGTCTCGCCAGCCTCCCTCCAATGGCGCGCCAACACTTCGGGGTGCGACTCCTTGAGGGCGGGGAATTGCTCATCGATGGTGCGGGCGACGATCAGATGCAGTTCCTTGCGGCGGGTTTTGAGCAGCGCCTCGTAGGCGGCGTCGCGGATCAAAGCGTGCTTGAATTGGTAAGTCGCTTCCGGCGCGATGCCTCGCACGTACAGCAGTTCGGCGTCGGTCAGACTACGCAGCGCGCGCTGCAGTTCCGCTTCCGCGATCGGATGGACCGCATGGAGCAATTCGTAGGAGAAGTCGCTGCCGATTACCGCGCCAACCTGGATGACTTCTTTGGCCGGGCCCAGCCGATCGAGCCGCGCCATCAGCGAATCATGCAGCGTCGCCGGGATCGCGCCGCCCGCTAGCTTCGGATCGCCGCTTTCGAGCACCGCCCGCGTCAACTCCTCGACGAACAGCGGGACGCCGCCGGTGCGCTCGATCACGGTCGTGATCGTTTCATCGGACAAAGCCTTGGCGGCAGCCACCCGCGCGATCATCGCGCGGATGTCGCGCGCGTTCATCCGATTCAGCATGATCTGCGTGTGATGGGCGCGTTGCGGCCATTGCGCCCGAAACTCCGGACGGGCGGTGTAGAGGAGCAGCAGCCGCACCGATGCGCCCTGCTCGACGAGCAACTGGATCAGCTCCAGCGTCGAGGGGTCCGCCCAATGCAGGTCCTCGGTCGCAATCACGAGCGGCTGTGTGCGCGCGGAACCGAGTACCCATTCGACTAAGGTCGCCAGTAAGCGGCGGCGCTGTTGCTCGGGCGATAATGCTGATGGCGGGTACTCCGGCGGCAGCGAGAGATTCAGCAGCGGCGCGATCAGCGGAATCGCCTCAGCAGCTTTGATTCCGGCCGCCGTCAGCCTGCCTTCGAGTTGCGCGATCTGGTCTGGAGCATCGCCGATTAATCGCCGCAGCATTTCAGTGATCGTATAAAAAGGGGTGTTCTGGAAAAAGGCGCCGGCGCCAGAGTCGATCCAGGTGTGCGGCGTCTCGGCGATTTGCCCGTGAAAGCGCTGCACGAGGCGTGATTTGCCGATGCCCGCCTCGCCGATAATCGTGACGACCTGCCCTTCGCCCTCCAGGACCCGCTCCCAGCGACTCATCAGCGAGTGTAATTCGTCTTCGCGCCCCACGAACGACGTCAGCCCACCCGCCGCGGTTGCCGCTTCAAACCGGCCACGCGCGCCGCTCGGCCGGATCACGCGATAAAGCCGGACCGGCTGCGCGACCCCCTTGAGCGTATGTGCTCCGCGATCCTCGACGATGAAGAGTCCCGCGACCAGCCGCTGCGTGGCCTCCGAGATCATCACCGAACCGGGCTCGGCCGCGGCCTGCACGCGCGCTGCGATATTGGCCGCGTCGCCGAACGCATCGACGGCGTTGCCGGTACCCGTCCCGACCACCACGCGCCCCGAATCGATCCCGATTCGCACCGCCAACTTCGTATGCGCAGGCTGTTCGTTGAGCTGCGCGATCGCGTCGAGGATCGCGAGCGCGGCGCGCGCCGCGCGCTCGGCGTCATTGTCGTGGGCGACCGGGTAGCCGAAGAAGGCCATGATCCCGTCGCCGACATAGCGCACGACCTCGCCCCCGAAGCGCGTGATCGCCTCGGCGGCCGCGCGCTGATAGCCCGCCACCGTCGCGCGCCACTCCTCGGGATCGAGCCGTGCCGTTAGCGTGACCGAACCCACCAGATCGCAGAACAGAATCGTCAGGTGACGCCGCTCACCGGCTACCTCGGGCGCTGGAACCCTTGGTGCTTCGGCGGCAGAAGCGCGATCTGGCGCATTGAGCGATGTCCCGCACTCATCGCAGAACTTCGCGCCCGGCGAGTTATCCGCGCCACACTGGCGGCACTTCGCCGAGAACGGCGTCGCGCATTCGCTGCAAAATTTCGCACCGTCGCGATTATCATTGCCGCATTTAGGACAGCGCATAGCGCATACCCCGTTTCGCTCAGCTCGACAATTCGTCGGGCGGTTCTTGGCGGTCAGACTCGCATCAAAGGCGAACGCTTTGCAAAGGTCACGCGCAATAGTGACCGAATGAGAGTGGGTTGTGCGGGAGCGGCGGTTCGGTGGACAGTTTCGCGCTGACCTTAGTATGATGCGGCGTAGTTGCTGACCATTCGTCACCGGATGGATCAGGCTTGCGCAGACGGTACGGATTCCACCTCGGCGAAATCCGCCGATTGGGAAGGCATCGATGGAACAACAGGCACAGATGCTCAAGGGCTATCACGTCCTCGATTTCACTCATTTTGTCGCCGGACCGACCTGCACGCGGATCATGGCGGAACTCGGCGCCGACGTGATCAAAGTCGAGCGGTCGCACGAGGGCGACCACGTCCGCGGCATGGGGCTGAAGTCGGCGGATGGGATGAGCACCTATTACTTCCAGCACTCCCACAGCAAGCGCAGCCTCGCGCTCGACCTGCGCAAGCCGCGAGCGAAGGAATTGCTGCTCAAGCTGATCCCGAAGATCGACGTGGTGGTGGAGAATTTCGCGCCGGGCGTGATTGCGGACATGGGCTTCGGCTACGAGGCGTTGAGCAAGCTCAATCCGAAGCTCGTGATGTGCTCGATCTCGGCGGCGGGACAGAGCGGTCCGCTGCGTGATCGGCCCGGCTACGATTTTATCGGCGCAGCCTTCGCGGGCGTGACCGGACTGCTCGGCGAGGCTGACCGGCCGCCGATCGTGCCGACGATGGCAATCGGTGACGTCTCGACCGGAGTCGCCGCGGCAATGGCGGTGGGCTACGCGCTGCTGAACGCCGAGCGCACCGGCAAGGGCCAGTACCTCGACGCCTCGCTCACCGACACCTACTTCCATATGCACGAGCTCTCGGTGCCGGTGGTCTCGATTCGGAAGGAGAAGTTCTCGCCCCATCGCAACGGCTCGCAGCATCCGTACGGCAGTCCGTCGGGAGTCTTCGCATGCCCCGGCGGATTCATCATGTTGCTGGTGCAGGATCATGAGTTTTCGCGGTTGGCGCGCGCGATGGGCCGGCCGGAACTGGCGACCGACGAGCGCTTCAAGAACAATGGACGGCGCGTTCGCAACAACGCGGCGCTGAAGGAGATGATCGAAGGCTGGTTCGCGACGTTTCCCGATCGCGACAGCGTGGTGGCGGAGTTGGACAAGTTCCGCGTGCCATGCGGCCCGGTGCTCTCGCTGGAAGAGGCGATGGCGCATCCGCACTTGCGCGAGCGCGAGACCGTGCGGCGGGTCAACGATCCGGTGCTCGGTAATTTCGACATCCCGGGCTTTCCGGTCAAGTTTTCGAACTGGCCGGAGCGCACGAAGCTGAAGGCCTCGCGCCTGGGCGAGGATAATGAGGCGGTGCTCCGCGAGATGATCGGAATCTCGGATGCCGAACTCGCGGCGCTCTATGCCGAAGAGGTGTTGCTCAAGCGGCCGTCGGCGGCGCCTGGGGCCAAGGTAGAGTGAGGAAGAAAATAGAGTCAGGAAGAATCCGAAGAAGGTTTGAGAAGCGAGGTCGTCCGCGCGGGACGGCCTCGTGTGAACGGTAGAAAAATTCGCGGAGGCGACCACAAGCGCGCTTACCGCTAAGTAAAACGGAGGAACCATAAAGAAGATGGCAGAGTGGACTGAAGAAGTCACCCAAGTGGCGGGGACGAGCCTCGAGATGGTCAAGGGCGGGACCGGCAAACCGCTCCTGGTGTTGCACGAAGAGCTGGGGCATCCGGGCTGGATGAGCTGGCATGCGGCACTGGCGAAGGAGCATACGCTGCTGATCCCGATTCAGCCGGCGCTGGGCAAATCGGCGAAGATCGATTGGATCCGCAATATCCACGAGCTTGCGTTGTTTTATACCTGGGTGCTGCGCGATCTGAATCTGGCGCCGCTCGACGCAATCGGCTTTTCCACTGGCGGCTGGACCGCGGCGGAAATGGCGGCGATCAATTCGCGTCAGTTCAACAAGCTGGTGCTGGTGGCGCCGGCGGGAATCAAGCCGCCGGAGGGCGAAATTGCCGACGTCTTTTCGGTGACGGCGCGGACCTCGCTCAACATGAGCGTGTACAATCGCGAGGTGCCAGAGTTCGCCAAGCTGTACGGCGGAGAGCGCACGCCCGAGCAGTTCGAGGCGTTCGAGGATGCGCGCACGGAAAACGCGCGGCTGACGTGGGAGCCGATCATGAATAATCCGGCGCTCGCGCATTTTCTCGAAGGCGTGAAGGGGCTGCCGGTGCAGATCGTCTGGGGCCGCGAGGACGCGATCGTGCCGGTGAGCGCGGCGGAAAGCTATCGCAAGGCGCTCAAGAATACCGACGCCAAGGTGACGATTTACGATCAATGCGGCCATCGGCCCGAGATCGAAAAGCCGGCGGAGTTCATCAAACTAGTGCGCGAATTTCTCGCCTGAAAGTAGCGTGAGCTGAAGGAGCAATAGCCATGCATATAATGCATTTCACCGAGCGTCCGTACAAAAATGTTCCCGAAGAAGAGGTGATCAAGAATCGCAGCTTCTTCGGCGTGCCGAATTCATTCTACGACCCCAAGGTCGGGGCCGAGCTGTATAACGAATACCTCGACGAGGCCTGCTACGCCGAGGAGATGGGCTTCGACGCGATCATGCTGAACGAGCATCATGGGACGCCGTTCTGCATGGGCGCGGTGATGAACGTCGAGGCGGCGATCCTTGCACGGATTACGAAAAAGGCGCGCATCGTCCTGCTCGGCAATCCGCTGCCAGTGATCAAGCATCCGCTGCGGATGGCTGAGGAACTCGCCGAGATCGATTTGATCTCAAAGGGGCGGCTGGTGCCCGGATGGGTGCGCGGCGCGGGCAGCGAGCAGATCTTCAACAACGCCAACCCGGCCTACAATCGCGAGTACTTCAACGAAGCGCACGATCTGATTATCGCGGCCTGGACGCGCGAGGGTCCGTTCCGCTGGGAGGGCAAGCACTTCAACTACCGCTACATCAATCCGTGGGCGCTGCCCTATCAGAAGCCGCGCCCGCCGATCTGGATTCCCGGCGTGCTCAGCCCGGAGACCGTGATCTGGTGCGCGGAGCATCGCTACCCATATATCGGACTCGGCACGGCGCTGCCCGCGACCGTCGAATTATGGAATCTCTACGGCGACACTGCGGCTCAGAATGGCTATACAGCCGGCAGCGAGAACTTCGGTTACCTGCAACAGATCTTTGTCGCCGAGACTGAGGAGAAGGCGCAGGAGCTGGGTAAAGGCGCGCTATTCGGCGGCGGCGCGCAGAACTTCTCGCGTCCCGAATGGACCTTGCCGCCAGGATATAACTCGAAGGAGGCGACCAAGCGCCTCGCGCGGCAGCAGACTGATTATGGTTTCCTCGGCATCACGAGTGAGAAACTCGCAGAATCCGACCGCGCTGCGACTGAGGATCTGCACAAGGAAAAAGGCAACACGCGAGCTCGGCTGGCGCGCGGCGAGGTTTCTATCGAGGAAGCCAAAGCCAAGATCTACGCCAATTATCAGAAGGCGCAGGATGGCCTGCAGATCGTCATCGGGACCCCGAAGTCGGTGATGCCCAAGCTGCGGTTGATCATGGAGACGCTGCGCCCGGGCATCTTCGGCATGTTCACCATCCAGGGCCCGGTCTCAGAAAAAGATCGGCTGAACAACGTGCGCCTGCTCGGCCAGGAGGTGCTGCCCGCGATGCGCGATATGGCAAAGGAACTTGGCATCAAGGATCCCTTCGAGGTGGCGCCCGGATCACGGCCGTACACGCCCGGGACCAAGCGCGATTCGCTGGTGGACCTCGAAGCGCTCAAGCGCGCGCCGAAGCGCGACGACTCGGTCCGCGTCTAGCGGCGACAGCTGATGCCTGAGAAGCAGAGGAGATAAGTCATGCAATTGATGTATTTTACCGAACGTCCTTATCGCGACCTTTCCGAAGATGAATTGATCAAAAATCGCGCCTACTTCGGGCTTTCGAACAAGTTCTTCGATCGCGAAGTCGGATCGCGGCTGTATAACGAATATCTCGACGAGATGGTCTATGCCGAGGATGTCGGCTTCGACGCAATCATGCTGAACGAGCATCATGGGACGCCCTTCTGCATGGGCGCCGTGATGAACGTCGAGGCCTCGATCCTGGCGCGGATCACGAAGCGGGCGCGCATCGTATTGCTCGGCAATCCGCTGCCGACCTTCAAGAATCCGCTGCGCGTGGCCGAGGAGCTCGCCACGATCGATTGTATCTCGCGCGGACGGCTTACCCCCGGATGGGTGCGCGGCGCGGGCAGCGAGCAGATCTTCAATAATGCCAACCCGGCCTACAATCGCGAGTACTTCAACGAGGCGCACGACCTAATTATCGCGGCGTGGACGCGTCCGGGTCCGTTCCGCTGGGAGGGTAAGCACTTCAATTACCGCTTCATCAATCCGTGGGTGACGCCGTATCAGAAGCCAATTCCACCGATCATGATCCCGGGCGTGCTGAGCCCCGAGACGGTGGTGTGGTGCGCCGAGCACAAGTACCCGTACCTCGGTTTGGGGACAGCGCTGTCGGCAACGGCCGAGTTGTGGAACATCTACGGCGACACGGCGGCGCAGCTCGGCTACCAGGCAGGCTCGGAGAACTTCGGCTATCTGCAACACGTCGTGGTGGCGGAGACCGAAGAGAAGGCTGAGGAGTTGGGCAAGGCGCATCTGTACGGCGGCGGGCAGGGGGCGTTTTCGCGTCCCGAGCACACGCTGCCGCCGGGCTACAACTCCAAGGAGGCGACGAGGCGCCTCGCGCGGACGATGACATCCGGCTCGGGCGGCTTCCTCGGCGTCAGCGCCGAACAGCTCGGTCGCTCGAAGGAGAGCGCGCCGACCAAGGACAGTTCGGGCAATGGCACGTTGCAGCAGGTGGCGGACAGCACGCGCCGCCGGCTCGCGCGCGGCGAGGCGACGATCGAGGAAGCGAAGGCCGCAATCTACAAGGCCTATCCCAAGGCGGTGGACGGCTTGCAGATCATCGCGGGCACGCCGAAGACGGTCATTCCGAAGATTCGCAAGATCTTCGAAACGCTGCGTCCGGGCACCTTCGGCGTTTTCCAGAGCCAAGGTCCGGTCAGTTTCGAGGATCGGATGACCAGCATCCGCCTACTCGGTCAGGAAGTGCTGCCGGCCTTGCGTGAGATTGGCAAGGAACTGGGAATCGTCGATCAATTCGAGCGGGCGCCGGGGTCGCGGCCGCACGTCGCGGGCACCAAGCGCGAGGAGCTGGTATCGCTCGAAGCGATGCGCGTGTAAGCGTTCAACATTTCCATCAATGCGAGAGCGGCAGGCGATCGGATCGCCTGCCGCTCTACATTTGAGTCGATTATAGCTGCGGCTACTTGGTTAACCGCCATTGCACAAGCGTCGCGTCGGGATGGTCCTCGAAGACAGCTTCGACCTCGGCGTCGAACGGCGGATCGATTTTGGGATCGCCGAGCAGGTTGCCCACCATGCGGACGTTGCCGGCGTCGGGAAGCTGCACGACCACCACGATATATGGGCAGGCCTCGCGCAGCGCCGGATGCACCGGGTTCCACGATCGCGTCCAGCTAAAGAGCCGGCCGCGCCCTGAGACTTTTTGCCAACCCATCTCGGCCGAGTGGCATTTATGGCAAATCCACTCCGGACCCCACTGGACGGCGCCACAACTGTTGCACGACTGGACGACCAGCTCATGCCGCTTCGTCGCTTCCCAGTATTCCTTGTCGAGGCCGCTGCGCTGCGGCTTCGGTGTCGGCAATCCCTCGGGCAAGTAGTATTTCTTGTCTGCAGCCATTTCTGGAATCCTCGCCGGCGCATCGGCTAATAGCCGATGCGCCGCTCTCTCTCAAAATAACGAAAGGGACAGAAAACTAAATACTATGTACTATAAGATCGCTAACCGGTGAGACCATTGGGCCGGACGCGACCAGTGAGATTTTACAGTCCGGCACCTGGCAAGTCGATTCGCCGCGCACTTGCCGCACCGCCTCGTTTACCAGTTCGAGACCGTGCATATAGCACTCGGCGATATTTCCGCCACTGGTATTCACCGGCAATTTACCTTTGGGAGCGGTGATATTCTCGAAGGTGACGAACTCCATCACCTCTTCCGGCCGGCAGAAGCCGTGCTCGACCAGGCTGATCATAACCGCACCGCTGAAGTGCTCGTAGATTTGCGCGCAATCAACATCTTTCGCCGTAATTCCCGCCATCTCGAACAGGCGCGGCGCGAGCGTCTTGAAATTCGAGGAGGAATAGTCGGCTGAATTCTCAACCCCGGCGTTATGCCGATAGTTCGAACCCTGCGCCGCCGCCATTATATAGGCCGGCTTCTTTTTCGCATCGCGCGCGCGCTCCGCCGTAGTGAGTATCAACGCGGCAGAGCCATCATTCTCCATACAGCAGTCATAAAGATGGAAAGGCTCAGAAATCCAGCGTGACTTATCATATTGCTCGCGAGTCAGCGGATGCCCATACATCACGGCGCGCGGATTGAACTGCGCGTGATAATAATCGGCCAACGCCACTGCCGCGAGCGGCTCCTGATTGATTCCGTAATCATGCATGAAACGCCGCGTCCGCAGTGCGACCCACTGGGCCGGTACGTAGAGGCCATACGGCGCGGTGTAGGCCGCAGCGCCGGAGACCGAGTTGCTGACCGGCGCCTGGCCGAAGCGGCCGAACTGACCCTGCGCGAGCGCGCGAAAGACCACGCAGTACTTTGAGTATCCGGCGTTGACGGCAGCCGCCGCATTGCCGACGGCGCCCGAGCCGCCGCCACCGCCGCCGCCCCAGACCATGCCGGCAAAGGCCAGATGTTTCAGCCCTAGTGCGGTAGCCAGGCGCGAGGCGTCGTTGCGATCGTCGGCATAGCCGGAGATGCCGTCGATGTCTCGCACGTCGATACCGGCGTCATCCGCGGCTTTGATAATCGCCTCGCAAGCGAGCCGAAACTCACTAATCGGCGCCTGTCCGCGTTTGTAGTATTTGGTTTCGCTGACGCCGACGATCGCTACCTTGTCCTTGACAGTATATTCACTCATAAGTTGGACTCAGGCGTGAGCCGCGACGCCGTTGCGCGTGCGCTCAGCAAAGTGCGGCATTACTTCCTCCGCCATCAGGCGCATCGATTTGAACCAGGGCTGCGGATTGTCAGCGTAATCGAAGACAAAGTGCAGGAGCGTGCCGAATCCGCCCACCTGATCAATCATCGCGCCCAGCTTCTTCTTGACTGTCGCCACCGAGCCGACCAGCCATCCGTGATGCGCCAGATACTCCGGCGTGACGTCAGAGTCGGGAATCTTCGGATCGTCCTTCAGCAGCGGGGTGAATTGAAAATCGTTGAAGAGCGGCAACAGATACTCACTCATCATGCGTCCCATCATGCCTTTGACACAATGACGATAGGCTTCGTCGTCGGTATCCGCGACGAAGATCTCGCGCACGATCCGCCAGACGCTGCGATCGGGGTTGAGACCGGTGCGCTTCGCGCCTTCGAGTACGGCGTCCCAGTGGGAGGCGCAATAGGCAGTACTGAGGTTCAGACTCAGCGGAATGAACCCGCGTTCGCCGGCCAACTTGAGCGTGTCGGAATTAGGACTGAAGCCGGCGATCCCGATCGGCGGATGCGGCTGCTGAAACGGCTTGATGTGATGCTTCAGCGTGCGCATCATCGGTCGCGGCACGTCAACCTTCCAGTACTTGCCGGTATGCTGATAGCCGCCGTCGCTCGCCCAGATATTGAGTATCATGTCGAGCGCCTCGCGCGTCATCTCGCGCGTCTCGCCCTTAAATCCGTCCACGCAGAAAAGCTGCCAGTCGCTCGGCAGTCCGCTCGCGCCGATCCCGAACATATAGCGGCCCTGCGCCAGATGGTCCATGAAGGCGACGCGGCAGGCGAGCTCCGCCGGATGATGATACGGCAGCAGATGCGCGCCCGGCGCCAGCACGATTCGCTGCGTCTGCATCAGCGCCTGCGCGATCAGCAAATCGGGCGAAGGATTGGGCTCCCACGGCGCGGTGAAGTGCTCGCCGATCCAGGCCTCGGAGTAGCCGAGCTCGTCGCCCGCCTTGATCACTTCGAGGTCGTAATCCTGCCCCGCCTTGAGGCTGCGCTCCGGCGGATGGGACGGCATCAGAAACATTCCGAGCTTCATTCGATCTCCTCTTTGCGCACGCCCAGAGCCTACGCGGGCGGGACTGCTTACGCGATTATTGCGTTTTCAATCGTCAATGACCAACCCTGCGCCGATTACTTTTTGGGTCCCCGTGCGCCAGGAAATGACTGCACGGCCCCAAGCCCCTCGAGCGCGAGGCCGTAACCCAGATTCTCGAGCATCAGCTTCTTGAGATTCTGTGTGATTGCGACTCGCGCGTAGCGGATCGACAGGCTGGGCCGCGCGGTGATCAATCGCGCCAGCTCCCATGCGCGCGCGATAAGTTTGTCGCGCGGCATCACCTCGCTGACGACGCCCAAATCGAGCGCCTGCTGCGCCGATAACTTCTGCCCGGTCAGCAGGAAATAGCGGCCGCGATTCGGACCCAGCACGAGCGGCCAGACCACGTGCACACCATCACCCGGTACGACGCCGTTGGGGAAATGCGGTGCGTCCTGAAACTCGGTGTTCTCGGTTGCGATCACGATGTCGCACAGGACGGCGAGTTCCGCATGAATCAGCGCGGGACCGTTGACCGCGGCGATCATCGGCACCTCGATGTTGAGGTGGTTCATCAGGAGATATTTCGCATCGTTGTAGATGTGATCCCAGCTCGTGGACCTTACTCCGAACGGCGCCGGTTCGCCCGTGCCCTTGATCGGCACGCCGCGGCCGCTGCCGGCGTCGGCTTCGGCGCAGAAGGCGTTGCCGGTGCCGGTGATAATCACGCAGCGATTCTCGTGATCGCGCGCGATATCGTTGAACGCGTAAGACAGCTCCTCGTGCGGCTGCATGCCCCATTTGAGCTCGGCGCCCTGCGTATGCAGCGTCATCTGCAGGATGCCGTCTTCGCGCTCCATTTTGATTGTCCCGTAACGGTTGCGATAATCCTCGAACTTGAACATTGCCATCGTGGTGGCCTCCCCGGTGCGCTGGGACTCTTGAGCGCGAGTGTACTAACCTCGGGCAAGGATCGCCAACGATAGGCGTGGCGCGGAAGGCCGTATGAATAGTCAACGACGCGAGCGGATCATCGAAGAAGCTGACGCCGCCAACTGGATCGAGAGCGGGATGACGATCGCGATCGGCCAGCCTACGCCGATGGCGTTGGTGCGGAGCGTCATTCGCCGCGGCGTGCGGGACCTGACGGTGGTGGACGCGGGCTTTTCGCTCGACCTGCTGATAGCTGCGGGATGCGTGCGCAAGGTAGTCAGCTATTACGCGGGCGGCGGATTCGGCAATCCGGTGACGCCGGCCTTTCGACACGCGGCCGAGCGCGGCGCGATCGAGGTCTGGGAATGCGAGGAGGGAATCCTCTGCGCAGGTCTGCAGGCGGCGGCGCAGTCGCTGCCCTTTCTACCGTGGCGCGGTGGCGTCGGAACCTCGCTGCCTGAGGTAAATCCGAACCTGAAAATCTTTCAGGATCCGATTCGCGGCGAAACCCTGATTGCCGTTCCGCCGATCAAGCCGGACGTCGCGCTCCTGCACGCGGCGCATGCCGATGCCTATGGCAATGTGCAACATATCGGCGGTCCGGGCTGGATCGATCTCTTCATGTATCGCGCGGCGGACCGCTCGCTCGTCCAGGTCGAAAAGGTTATCTCCAACGAGGAAGTTCGCGCCGACCCGTGGAAGACGACGATAGCTGCGGCCGACGGCATCGTGCGCGCACCCTTTGGCGCGCATCCCTTCTATTCGCGCGGCTATTATGTCCAGGACAACGACCATCTGCGCGAGTATAACGATGCGGCGGCGACCGCCGCTCGCGGCGACGCGCAAGCGCTCGAACATTACCTGGACCGCTATTGCCGGGAACCGGCAACGCATGGCGACTATCTCGAAAGAATCGGCATCAAGCGGCTGCTTACGCTCCACGAGTATTGATCGATCATGAGCAAGGCTGTGTCAGGCAACGCCGGAGTATGGTCGAACCTGGGGATTGTCCTATGGGCGGTTTACGGCGTCCTCGCCGAAGAGGGGCAACTACTTAGGGCCGGGTTGATCTGCTTCGCGCTCGCCGCGGGGATCATCGCGATGCAGTATCGACGCGGCGCCGTAAAGACGATGGACTGTACTTCACTTGTATATTTCGGGGGCGTGGTGCTGGTCGTGCTGGCCGGCGGAGCGCGCTTTATCACCCACTACCATCTTCTGATGGTATGGGGCATCTTTGCCGCAGTGGCTTGGGCTACCCTGATACTGGGCTTTCCCTTCACGTTGCAGTACGCGCGCGAGCGCGCGCCTCACGAAGTTTGGGAGACTCCGGTCTTTCAACACATGAATGTGCGGATGACTCAGGTGTGGGCGATTATTTTCACGGCCTGCGCGACGCTCGGGGCTATCTCGCTCGACGTCGGGCATACTCTAATGCTTGGGTTGATTGTTCCGGGGATCGCTATGATGTTTGGCTTCATTTTCAGCAGACGCTATCCGAAGCGGTTCGCCGCTCAATTTGCTGCTGAGATCGGCGGCAAAACGACAACCCTCTCATCGAGGGCCGAGCACGTTTGCTTGAGTGAGGCCGCGAGGCGGCTATGAGCGAAGCATATTCGATCGCAGAGTTGATGGCGGTCTTTTTGGCGCGCGAACTCAACGATGGCGAAACGCTGCGCGTCGGCGTCGCCTCGCCGGTGCCCGAAGCCGCCGTCCGGCTGGCGCACCTGATGCACGGGCCGAACATGGAACTCGTGTTTCTCGGCGCGCGCATGAATGTCGCGCATCTCGAAACCGTTCCGATGCCGGCCTATGGCTGGGATCGCCGCGTCGTGCGCTGGGCCGAGTCCTACAGCGATACCGGCCATCGCTTCGATCGCGTCAAGGATTGGTCGAATCACGTTTTCTTTATCGGTGGCGTTCAGGTTGACGCCTATGGCAATACTAACCTGATCGGAATCGGCCAGGACCACCGGCGGCTCAAGTTCCGTGGACCGGGTTCGGTCGGCACCCCGACCCTCAGCACTCACGTCGGCCGTTATTACATAGTCCTCAATAATCATAACCCGCGCGTACTCGTCGAGAAGTGCGACTATATCAGTGCTTACGGCTGGGGCGCAGGTGGCGCTGACGCGCGCATCAAAATGGGTATTCCAGGCGGCGGTCCGAAACTATGCGTGACGCCACTCTGCGTGATGGACTTTGCGGACGACTCGCGCCGGATGCGGCTTAAGTCGTTGCATCCACGCGTCACAGTTGAAGCGGTAAAGCGCGCGACCGGCTTTGAGATGGTAATTCCGGAATCCGTGCCCGAGACAACTCCACCGAACGCGGAGGAATTGCACGTGCTGCGTACTCGCGTCGATCGCGAAGGTCGACTGCGCCGCGAGTAGCATCGCGATCGCGGCGAAAAATTGTAAACTCTTGCAGGAGGAAACGAATGAGACTTGCCAATAAGGTCGCAATCATAACCGGTGCGGGTTCCGGGATGGGAAAGACCGCGGCGCTGCTCTTCGCCGCCGAGGGCGCGAAAGTCGCCGCCTCGGATATCAACGAAGCCTCGGTGAAAGAGACGGTGGCCGAAATCACCAAGCAAGGCGGCGCCGCGCTCGCGATTCGCACCGACGTCTCGAAAGGCCCGGACGTCAAACGCATGGTCGATGAAGCGGTCGCGAAATTCGGCGCGCTCGACATCCTCTACAACAACGCCGGCATCGAGGGCGATTCCGCTTTTCTCTCGAATATGACCGAGGAGCAGTTCGACCGCGTGATCGCGATCAATCTGCGCGGCGTTTTTTTGGGGATGAAGTACGCGCTGCCGCACATGATGAAAGCGCGCAGCGGTTCGATCATCAACACTGCCTCGATCGCGGGCCTGGTCGCCGTCAAGGGTGGTGCAGGATATTCAGCGGCCAAGGCCGGAGTGATCGCGCTGACGCGCGTCGCCGCGCTTGAATACGGACGTTACAACATTCGCGTCAATGCAATCTGTCCGGGCGCGATCGAGACGCCGATGGCCGAGCGCATCCGCGCCGGTGTCCTTCCCAACCAGGCTGCAATCAAGCGGATTTCGGTGCTCGAGCGGATGGCGAAGCCGGAAGAGATCGCCAAGGTCGCACTTTTCCTCGCCAGCGATGACGCGTCGTTTGCGACCGGCGCCCCTTTCATCATCGACGGCGGCTGGACTGTAACCTGAGAAAAAAAGCCGGGCCTCAAAAGGCCCGGCCTGCATTAGATACCTGCGGGTTGGCGACTACGCCACGGAGCGAATAACCTCTCCCGCGAGCGCCCCGCTCTGCCGGCCGTGCTCGTACGACACCTTGCCATTGACGACCGTGTACTCGATTCCCTCCGCGGGCATCACCAGACGCCGCCCGCCGCCGGGCAGATCGTTTTGCATCGTCGCGCGCCGCGCGGAGTTGACCGTGTTGAAGTCGAAAACGGCGACGTCCGCCTTCCACCCGGTCTTTAACTGACCGCGCTCGCGGATGCCGAAGAAGTTGGCCGGTTCTGAGGTGATGCGCTTTACGGCGAACTCGAGCGTCACTGCCTCGCGCTTACGTACCCAGTTGCCCAGCAGGTAGGTGGCGTAACCCGCGTCGCACAGCATATCGACGTGCGCGCCGCCGTCGGACAGACCGATCATTGTGCGCGGGTCGCTGATTAGCTGCGCAATGCCGTCCTCGTGATACTGCTGCATCGTGTACTGGATGTTGAGATTGTCCTCGAGCGCGAGGTCGAGGAACGTGTCGAGCGGATCGGCACCTCGCATCTCGGCGACTTCCTGAACGTTCTTGCCTTCGAGCTGCTTGAGCGCCGGATTGGCGATTTCGAGGATCTCGACGCGATGCCACCGGCCGGTAAACAGATGCGGCCGTTTCAGGCTGTCGCGGAATTGCAGGCGGAAAGCAGGATCGGAGTAGATTTGCTTTTGCACCTCGACCGGTTGATTGAAGACGCGATTCCAAACTTCGTTATCGGCGAAGGTGAAGGGATTGCGCAGGTCCAACTGCGAGACGAAGGGCTTGCACAGGATTTGCGGGATGCCGCCGCGCTTGATCAGCGGCCCGACGCGATCGAGCGTCTCGAGCGCGCGCTCCGGATGGCGCGGCGTCGAGGCCATCGCGAGCCAGGTGACGGGGCGTCCGCTCTCCGTGAGCAGCAGATCGAGCAGTTCGTACTCGTCGTCCTGCACTACGGCGATCTTCTTGGTTAGCGCGACTTCGATCGAGCCCTTACCCTGACTCTTCAGGACGTTGGCGTAAGCCTTTAGTTCATCGCGACTAGCGAGCCGGCAGGCCAGTGGCTGGCCCTTGAAGCCGATATGCTGTTTGAGCGTCGTCGTCGAGATGCCAAGGGCACCTGCGCTCATCGCCTCGTCAAGCAGCGCAGCAATCCGGGTGGTTTCTTCAGGCGTCGCCGCCCGGTCCATCGACTCGACACCCATCACGTAATGGCGAAACGGGGTGAGCGGAGCGAGAAAGCCGAGGTTGATTGCTGCACCGCGAGCTTGCGCGGCGTCGAGAAACTGCGGGAAGGTTTCCCAATCCCAGGTTACGCCCTTGTTGAGCGAGTCGAAGGGAATGGCCTCGACGTTCGTGAGGTCCCACGCGGCAATTTCGCGCGACTCGGGCTTGCAGGGTGCTATGCCGACCCCGCAGTTGCCCATCACGACCGAGGTAATCCCATGCCACGAGGTGCAGCTCAAGAGTGGATCCCAGCAGATCTGCGCGTCGTAATGCGTATGTGGATCGACGAAGCCCGGTGAGACGATCAGGTCCGAGGCGTCGATTATGCGCTTGGCGCCCTCGTTGATTTTGCCGATTTCGGCGATGCGATCACCGGCTATCGCGATATCAGCGCGATAGCGCGGTGCGCCGGTACCATCGACGATCGTGCCATTTTTGATCAGAAGATCGTAAGCCATTCCAATTCCTCCAAAGTGATATCGGATGAGCTTCGCTTTTCCCTGCGAGCGTCCAAAAAAATACAACTCCGCCAGGCGTTCAATTCAGATTGATGTGATACAGCCGCGCTGCGTTGTCGCAGATGATCTTGCGGGTCACGTCTTCGGGCACGCCCTCGAAACTCTGCGCGATAACCTTGCGCGAGTTCGGCCAGGTCGAGTCGGTATGCGGAAAATCCGACGCCCACATGAAGTTGTCGCCGCCGAAGAACTTGAAGAGCATCGGGCCGATCGGATCGTCCTGGAACGTCGCCCACATATTGCGCCGGACGTACTCGCTCGGCTTCATGTCGAGCGGCTCATGCATCAGCGCGCCGAATTTCTCAAAGGCGTGATCCATTCGGTACATGTAGTGGGCGATCCAGCCGGTGTCGTTTTCGGCAGAGACGATGCGGATTTTCGGGAAACGCATCATCACACCGCTGAAGATGATGTCGGTGAGCGAGCGCTGGACCTCGTGAATCAGATTCATGTAGCCGCGCACGAATGAGGGGTCGCGGGTCTCGCGAACCTTCTTGCGCTCTTCCTCCGCCTTGGGCGGCTTCTTGCCGGTGATCACGTGCAATGACAGCGGCATCTGGAGATCCTGCGCCGCCGCCCAAAATGGATCATACTCGCGCGAGGTGTAGGGCCGTTCGCGCGGGGGTGCCCCCCAGATCATCGCGCCACGCAGACCGATTTTAGCCGCGCGCTGCAGTTCAGCGACGCCATGGCCGAGGTCTTCGAGCGAAATCAGCGCAGCGCCGATCAAGCGATTCGGGCTGTGCGAACAGAACTCAGCCAGCCAGTCGTTGTAGGCGCGAAAGCAGGCGCGTTGCAAATCGGCGTCGTGGAGGCCGAAAAGCGTCATGCCGAGCGTGGTGTAAAGGACCTCGGCCTCGACTCCATCAATATCCTGATCCTTGAGCCGCTCGACCGGGTCCCATCCGCTGGGCCGCGCCGTAATATAGCCCTGGTCGGCGCCGCGCTTCAAAAAATCTTTCAGGTCGTCACCACTGCGGCCGGCGGCAAAGCCGCCCGCCACCGGAAATGAAGCTACGCCCGGGGCGACAAAGACGTAACCGGACTTTTCGTCTTTCTTGACCACCCGGGGTGCGACGTCGCGCCACTTCGAGTCCAGTCGCTCGACCCAAAGGTCGGCGGGTTCCATCATGTGCGAGTCGGCGGAGATAATGTGTTGTGTCGTCATCGGCTCACCTTCCTTTTGAGGCTAGGATGCCTTCGGTAGCTACCGCTCCGCCCGGTAATCGTTTGTCAAGGGCGTCGTGCAGACTCTGTCGTGCCAGGCGCGGTCACGATCCAGACGCCTCCTTATACGAGGGACGTAGCAGGCTAATGTCTATATCGCATCTTAATCCGCTCGGAGCAAGGCTGCCGTTGTGCTCGGTACCCCGCAATCACTCGGGCAGGAACGAGGGGCTGCCGGTCTTGGCGGTCTGACCGCCGTCGGCGACGAAGGCGGCGCCGGTTACGAACGAAGCCAGGTCGGAACCGAGAAAAAGTACAACATTCGCGATTTCTTCGGGTCGACCGAGCCGCCCGATCGGAATTACTTCGTTAAACTTCGCGCGTGCGGCGGGAACCGTCAGAGCGTCGGCCAGCAGGGGAGTATCGATCGCCCCTGGGCAAACACAATTTACGCGGACGCCCTGGGCGGCATACTCGATCGCGGCGACCCGCGTGAGATTGATCACGCCGGCCTTCGCGGCATTGTAGGCGACGATTCCGTAATCGCCGCGTTGACCCGAAATCGAAGCGGTATTCACGATGGCGCCGCCGCCCTGCTTGCGCATTACCGGAATTGCACGCTTCATCCCCTGGAAGACCGCGGTCAGCCCGACCGCGATCATCCGGTTCCAGACTCCGTCGCTGACGTCGGCGGTTCGTGCGACGAGGGCGCTGTTGCTTTGAACCGGCGGCATCCCGAAGGCGTTGTTGTGCACGAAATCGAGCCGCCCGAAGCTCTTGACGGTCTGACTGATCATCACGTCGAGGTCCGCCGCGCGCGTGACGTCGGCAACGATCGCGATCGCGCGGCCGCCGGCCGTGGTGATCTCGTTGGCGACCTTTTCGGCGTTGACTCCATTGATGTCGACGACGGCGATCGCGCCGCCGCGCCGCGCAAAGCCGATCGCTGTAGCCCGTCCGATCCCGGAACCTGCGCCCGTCACCAGTCCGGCCTTTCCGCTAAAGTCCATAAATCTCCTCCTGCCAGTTGCGCGAAGCGCTTATCGCGGCGACGTTAAGGATTGGCCTGCTCCAGCCGGTACCGAGCCGTCGTCAGCACGGCGCCATCTTTCGGGACGATCTCGCGGCCGTCGCGCCTTACCCAGACCTGGGTGAACTCGACCCCCAGCAGAAAAATCAGAAATGAGTAATAGGTCCACAGCAGAATGATCGCCAACGAGCCGGCGGCGCCGTAGATGCTGGTCTTGCCGGCACGGCCCAGATACAGACCGATCAGGAACTTGCCGCCCACGAACAACGCCGCGATAAACAGGCCGCCAACCCAGACATCGCCCCAGCGCAACTTGACGTCGGGCATGACCTTGAGAATGCCGGCGAAGACAACGACGAAAATGAGCAGAGAGGTAGCGAGCTCGCCGACCTGTACCAGCGACGCGAAGGGCAGCATTTTGGTTACACCCGAGATGATCGAGCTGGCAGTCACCGAGATAATCGCCATCAGGCCGGCGCCACCCAGGAGCAATCCCGAACGCAGCCGTCGCATCACGAAGGTCTTGAATCCGCCGCCAACCGCGGTCACCTTCCACGCGCGATTGAGGCAAGTCTGCAGCTGTACGAGCAGTCCGGTGGCGGAAAGGATCAAACCCGCGGTTCCCGCGAGTGTCGCGATAATTCCGCCGGTCCGATTGCGCGCGATGTTGGCCACCATCTGCTGGATTTCGGCCGCGGCTTGCATGCCCATCGCGCCGCTCAAGCGTGATTCGATTTCGCCGCTGGCGGCGCGCGGGCCGAGTACCAGTCCGGCGACATAGATGATGATCAGAAGCATCGAGGGCAGAGCAAAGAGCGTGGTATAGGCGAGCGCGGCGGCCATCGAGGAACACTCGTCCTGCGAAAAGTCGCCGAAGACCTGTTGCAGAAAATCTCGCGTGCGCGACAACATCGAGGTGTTTTCCTGGCCCTTGCCCGCGCGTTCGCGCCTAACTGTCGATTCTGCGCGCGCCCGACGATCGAGCTTCCATTTCGCGTCCCCCGACCGTCTTGGTTATCGGAAGCGCGTACGGATTTCAAAGCGTCGGATTTTGGGCGGTGTCCGGCTGGTTTGCAGCGGCTTGCGGAAAACGCCGAGGACCGAGGTGCCCCAGGGGAAGGGCAGCCAATGGCCCAGCGGAGTCTCGGCGGCGAAGACCGCCTTGAGCAGATCATTGACCGGTCGGGGCGGCAGCTGATGCGTGGCCTTTCTTTTGTACTCGTCAATCTGCTTGAGGGTCATGCGATTGGGATCGGGCATCCGTAAGCGGCTCAGCCAAAATAAAGGACTGAGGAAAAACATGAAGTAGCGCGAAGTGCGCAGCTCGAGGCCAGTTTGTTGGGCCAGTCTCTCCAGATCAGCGCGAGAGTATCGGCGATAATGGTGAGCAACTACATCGTTCATGCTCCAAAAGAAGCGCAGCGCGGGCAAAGTGATGAATAACAGACCGCCGGGGCGCATTATCTTGTAAACTTGCTGCAGCGCGCCAACGTCATCTTCGATATGCTCGAGCACGTCGAACAGGAAAACCACATCCCAAAGATTCTGCCAAGGCAGATGGTTAAGATCGATCTGGATGCGCTCCACGCCGGGTGGAATCACCGCGTTGGCGAGTTCAAGCACCTTGGGCGATGAATCTGCCAGGGCCAGCCTCTCGAAGCGATCGGAATGTCGCTCATAAAGATAGCGGACCCAACCGCCCGAGCCGCCACCAAGATCGATCGCATGAAGTCCGCGGCGCGCGCCCCACAGCGCCGCGCTTTCGCGCTCAAAAGCCCGCAAGATAAATCGACTGCGGCCCAAGTACCAAAAATGTTCTTTGAGATTGCGTAGATGATGTTCGAACAATTCGGGAGTGTATTCGGCGTCGTAGCTGGCCATATCCTCGCCAGCCAAGGTATAATCTTCAATATTCCCGATGTTGCTACTATTCATATGCTTTCTCAGCAAGATGATGGAATTTACATCAAATGATGGAATTTAAGTCGAACGACGCTCACTTGGATAGTTAATGCGAAGGACCAAGGCTGAGCTTTCGCTTAGCGTCTAGTAACTAGATATATCGCTGCCACATTTGTTGCGTCAATCTTTAAACCGAGCGCAGAACGCGGCGTCCGATTCAAAATTGCGACACCGCGGAGGCTCGTATACTGTAATGAATCCACTGCGTTGGCGCTTTCTTTCTTCGACATGAACAACGAACGACTCGAACATCTGCGCGCGCTGATTGCCGAAAGGATAGTCGTGCTTGACGGCGCGACTGGCACCTCGATCCAGGATATGCAGCTGTCGGCGGACGACTTCGGGGGCGCGAAACTCGAAGGATGCAACGAAAACCTAGTGCGCACGCGGCCCGACAAGATCCGCGAACTTCATCGCAGCTTCCTCGCGGCGGGCGCGGACATTATCGAGACCAACAGCTTCGGCGCGACTTCGATCGCGCTCGCGCACTATGGCCTCGAAGGTGACGTGCGCGAGATCAATCGGGTCGCGGCGCAGCTCGCCCGCGGGGAGGCCGACGCTGCCGCTACGTCGGCACGTCCGCGCTTCGTGGCCGGCTCGATGGGTCCGACCACGGCCAGTATCTCGGTTACGGGCGGCGTCGATTTCGATCAGGTTGCCGCGGCCTATCAGGAGCAGGCGGAGGGGTTGATCGAGGGGGGCGTCGATCTGCTGCTGCTCGAGACTGTGATGGATACGCTGAATTGCAAGGCTGGCCTCTTTGGAATCGAGCGCGCGATGGCGGCGCTGGGCGCGAAAGTCGGCGTCGCGATTTCAGGCACAGTCGAAACGATGGGGACCCTGCTCGCGGGCCAGGATATAGAGGCCTTCTACACCTCGATCTGCCAGCACGATCTCATGTGGATCGGGCTCAATTGCGCGACCGGGCCGGACTTCATGACCGACCATCTGCGCACGTTGTCAGAAATCAGCCGTTTTCCGGTCGCCTGCGTACCGAATGCCGGGCTGCCCGACGAAGAGATGCGCTACAACGAAACGCCCGAGGTCTTGACGCGCAAGCTCGAGCGCTTCGCCGCCGCGGGCTGGGTCAATCTGATCGGCGGATGTTGCGGGACGACGCCGGCCCATATTCAGGCGCTGCGCGCGATGGCGGTCGGGCAGAAGCGGCGCACGCTTGTGCGGCTCGAACGCAGCGTCGTCTCGGGGATCGAGACCTTGGTGATCGATGAGAGCACACGGCCGGTAATCGTCGGCGAACGCACCAACGTGCTCGGCAGCCGCAAGTTCAAGCGGCTGATCGCGCAGGGCAAGATCGAGGAAGCGGCCGAGGTCGGACGGCTGCAGGTGCGCCGCGGCGCGCATATTCTCGACGTCTGCCTGCAGGATCCCGATCGCGACGAGAGCGGCGACGTCAAGGCCTTTCTTGAGACCCTGGTCAAGAAGGTCAAGGCCCCGCTGATGATCGATACGACCGATGCCCGGGTGATCGAGGAGGCGCTCAAGCGCGCGCCCGGCAAGTCGCTGATCAATTCGATCAATCTGGAAGATGGCGAAGAGCGCTTCCAGCGCGTGATTCCGCTGGCGCGCCGCTATGGCGCCGCGCTGGTCGTCGGCTGTATCGACGAGGACAAGCAGCAGGCCCAGGCGGTCACGCGCGCCCGCAAGCTTGAAATCGCGCAGCGCTCGTTTCGACTGCTCACGGAAAACTACGGCGTCGCGCCCGAGGACATCTTTTTCGACCTGCTGGTCTTTCCCATTGGCACCGGCGACACCAACTATATCGGCTCTGCGGTCGAGACTATCGAAGGTATCCGCATGGTCAAGGCCGCGCTGCCGCGCTGCAAGACTATTCTCGGCATCTCGAACGTTTCGTTTGGATTGCCGGAGGCGGGCCGCGAAGTCCTCAACTCCGTGATGCTCTATCACTGCGTGCAGGCCGGGCTCGACCTCGCGATCGTCAACTCGGAGAAGCTCGAACGTTATCCTTCGATTCCGGAGGAAGAGCGCGCGCTCGCCGAAGACCTGATCTGGTGGCGCGGCGATGATCCGATCGCGAAGTTCGCCGCCTACTTCCGCGAGAAGAAAGCCAAGCCCACGCGCGAAGAGCGCAAGGCGCTGCCGCTCGACGAGCGGCTCGCGCTCTACATTCTCGAAGGCTCAAAAGAGGGGCTGGCCGACGATCTCGACGAGGCGCTGGCTGCTCGCAAACCGCTCGAAATTATCAACGGTCCGCTGATGAAAGGAATGGACGAGGTCGGCCGCCTCTTCAATGCGAATCAGATGATCGTCGCCGAGGTGTTGCAGTCCGCCGAGGCGATGAAGGCCGCAGTCGCGCATCTCGAACCGCTGATGGAGAAGAGCGACAGCCTCGGCAAGGGCACGATCGTGCTGGCGACGGTCAAAGGCGACGTGCACGATATCGGCAAGAACCTGGTCGATATAATCCTGACCAACAACGGCTATCGGATCATCAATCTCGGCATCAAGGTGCCGCCCGAGGAATTGATCAAAGCTTACCAGGCGCATCAGCCCGACGCGCTGGGGCTGTCCGGGCTGCTGGTGAAGTCGGCGCAGATGATGGTGGCGACGGCGCAGGACCTCAAGACTGCAGGCATCCGTTGCCCGATTCTCGTGGGCGGGGCGGCGCTCTCGAATCGCTTTGTGCGGATGAAGATCGCGCCCGAGTACGACGGCGTCGTGGCCTACGCCAACGATGCGATGGCTGGTCTGGACCTCGCTCATCAAATTGTCGACCCGCAGCGGCGCGAGGCGCTGATGGCGTCGCTCGAGGAACAGACGCGTAAGCTGCTCGACGCCGCGCGCAAAACCGACAATCGCAAGCCTGAGCCGGTGCGTCGCGGACCGGGCGTGATCTACGAGGGGCCGATTCCCGAGCCTCCCGATCTCAAGCTCCACTTGATTCGGAATTACAGCCTCGAAGAGATTTTCCGTTACATCAATCCGGTGATGCTCTATACGCGCCATCTGGGCTTCAAGAATTTCGAGGCGGCGCTGGCTGCCGGTGAGCGCAAGGCGGTCGAACTGCGCGCCGCGGTGGATGCCGTCGAAGAGGAAATTTTCGCGCGCCACGACATCAGCGCGCGCGCGGCCTATCGCTTCTTCCCGGTGACCTCTGACGGTGATTGTGCGATCGCCTTTCATACCGTCGACGGCAAACGCGTCCTCGAAACGTTTCGCTTCGGCCGCCAATCGGATGAGCCGGGCCTCTGCCTCGCGGATTATGTCGCGCCGGCCGCGTCCGGCCGCACCGACTATCTATGTCTGTTCGTCACGACGATCGGCGAGGGGGTGCGTGCGCTGGCCGACGAATGGAAGGACAAGGGCGAATACTTGCGCTCGCACATCTTACAGATCCTCGCGCTCGAAGGCGCCGAGGCCTTCGCCGAGCTGCTCCATCAGAAGATTCGCGCGATGTGGGGTTTTGCCGATCCGCCCGGAATCACCCACAAGGATCTGTTTCAGGCGCACTATCACGGCAAGCGTTACTCCTTTGGCTATCCCGCCTGCCCGCGTCTCGAGGATCAGGCGCAGCTTTTCCGGCTGCTCGAACTCGAGCAAAACGAACTCGGACTGCACCTGACCGAGGGCTTTATGATGGATCCCGAGAGCTCGGTCAGCGCGATGGTGTTTCACAACCCAATGACGAAGTACTTCAGCCTTTCGCCGGCTGATATCGAACGGCTCGAAGCCGAGCTGAAGGACTAGGCGGGCAGACCGGTGCGCATCTTTCGGTGCGCGTCATCAGCGGGGGCGGCCTAATCGATTCTAATAACTTGGAGCTGTTCCGATGGCGCCCATTCGCGTCTTGATCGTGTCGGAGAACATCTCGATGGAGATAGGAGGGGAGTCCGCCATCCCATTTTATTATGCGAAACTGTTTTCGCAGCGCGGTGCCGAAGTCTGGCTGGCTTGTCATGAGCGGGTCGGGACCGAGTTGCACACGACCTTTCCCGAGATGGCGGCGCGCATCCGGCTCGTGCGCGACACACAAGTACAAAAGAATGCATTTCGCTATAGCAGCGCTCTCCCTTACCGAATCCGCGACATGTTCGTCGGCCAGGCCATCCACCTCTCAACGCAGCGTAGAATCCGCGAGATCGCGATCGAACTTGCACGCCTCGGTAGGATTGATGTGGTGCTCGAACCGGCGCCGATCACGCCTAAGGGCCTTAGTTTCATGTACGATGTGGGGGTGCCCGTCGTAATTGGCCCCTTGTGCGGCGGTATGAATTTTCCGCCCGCGTTCGCGGATCTTGATTCGTTCATCACGCGCAGCGCGATGATGCTAGGCCGCTATGCCTCGCAGCTCGCTAATCGGCTAGTGCCTGGCAAGCTCAAAGCGGCGGTGCTGCTCGCTGCGAACGCGCTCACGGTGAAGGCACTCCCCGCAGGATACCGTGGTCGAGTCATCCGTTTGTTTGAGAGCGGCGTCGATCTCGATCTATGGAAACCCGAAGACTCGGCGCCAAGCCGGCCAGATGGCAGTTTGCACTTTGCGTTCTCCGGACGTTTCGTCGACTGGAAGGGCGTCCAATATCTTGTACCGGCATTCGCCAAGGCCCTGGCACAGGAGCCATCATGCCGGCTCGATCTGATAGGCGGGGGTGAGCTCGAAGGAGACGTGAAAGCCATGATTGCCAAATACGGACTCGCCGACGCGGTTCGCTTGCATGGCTGGGTCAGCCGCGCGATGGCGGCGCGCATTGTCCGCGAAAGCGATGTATTTGTCATGCCGTCGCTGCGCGAGTGTGGCGGTGCAGCGGTCCTGGAAGCGATGGCACTTGGCAAACCTGTGATCGCGACGAACTGGGGCGGTCCCGCGGATTACGTCGATCTGAGCTGCGGCGTCCTTGTTGACCCCAACTCGAAGGAGGGATTTGTCGATGGCCTCGCCAAAGCCATGGTGCGACTCGTTCGGTCACCGGAACTGCGCAAGTCGCTTGGCGAAGGCGGGAAGCTGCGTGTGCGCAAAGACAATCTCGATTGGAACTCGAAGGCCGATCGCGTGCTCTCGATCCTGACCGAAATCACCGGGCATCCTGAAGCGTCCGAGCAAATGCATTGACAAGCTCACGTCGCCGGTTCGATGGGTTCGCCGTCTGAAATGAAATTCGTCAAATTTTCTGCCGCCTCGGAGGAGCATCAACGCATCGCAGCGCTGGTTTGATCCGCGACCAATTATTATAGACAAGAGAAAAAACGGGAGGCGAGTCGTGACTCGCCTCCCGCTGAAACGCGATCCGATCCGATAGACTCAGCCGAGCTGGCTGCCCACCACCGAGACAAAGCTGACGCAACGGCCCGGCTGTCCGCCGAGGTTGTGGGTCAGCCCAAGCTTCGGATGATTGATCTGGCGCTGACCGGCCTCGCCGCGTAGCTGCAACCACATCTCGTACATCATGCGCAGGCCAGACGCACCGATCGGATGGCCGAACGATTTGAGTCCGCCGTCGGAATTCACCGGCAGCTTACCTTCGAGATCGAAGAAGCCTTCGAGCACGTCCTGCCAGGCCGTACCGCGCGGGCTGAAGCCGAGATCTTCGTAGAGCACGAGCTCGGTCGGCGTGAAGCAGTCATGCACCTCGGCCAAGCTGATCTGCTCGCGCGGGTTGGTGATTCCGGCCTGGGCGTAGGCGTCGCGAGCGGTCGCGACCACCTCAGGGAAGGTCGTGAAGTCGTATTCCTGCGAGATTGGCCCCTCGGCCGGTCCAGCAACGAATGATAACGCCTTGATGTAGAGCGGATTCTTGCAGTATTTGTGCGCATCTTCGGCGCGCACCACAATCGCTGCCGCCGAGCCGTCGGAGACGCCCGAGCAATCCATCACGCAGAGCGGGTCGGCGATTTTGGCGGAGTTCTTGATGGCCTCCATCGAGACCTCTTTCTGGAACTGCGCCTTCGGGTTCTTCGCGCCATTCTTGTGATTCTTCCACGCAATCCGCGCGAGCACGTCGCGGCCCTTTTCCGGATCGAGGCCGTATTTCTTGAAGTAGGCCGGGGCAAGCAGCGAAAACAGCGCGGGCGGCGTCATGCTCGCCGGCGTGCCGTCATTCGGCGGATTGGTCATCACCAGACCCGAAAAGCCCGAGTCCTTGAGCTTCTCGACCCCGATCGCCATCACGCAGTCGAAGGCACCCGACGCTACCGCATAGGCGGCCTGACGCAGCGACTCCGAGCCCGTCGCGCACATATTCTCGACCCGGCTGACCGGCTTATATTGAATTTTGAGCGGCTCGCTCAGAGTCAGGCCCGAAACGCCGGAGCCCATCGTGCCCAGCCAGTAGGCGTCGACATCGTCGGGAGTGACACCGGCGGACTCGTAGGCGGAGTAGGCTGCTTCGATCATCAGATCCTCGGCGCTCCTGTCCCAGTGCTCGCCGAACTTCGTGCAGCCCATCCCGATGATGGCGACGCGATCTTTGATTCCGTGGCTTCCCATGTAGCCTCCTCCTGAGGGTTAGCGCTTGGGGCGCGCCTTCCAAAAATAGTTGTGGATGCCGTCGGCGGTAAAGAGCAGCCGGAACGTCATCTCGACCTCATCGCCGATCGCGATCTTGTCGGGCTCGCAGTCGGTCATCTCACATAGAAATCGCCCCCCACCATCGAAATCCACCACCACGTTCATCACCGGCGGATTGAGTGAGTAGGCCAGCCGGTCGAACGCATAAGTGGCGATTCGTCCGACGCGGTCGGCGAATCCGTATGGCTCCATCTTATCGAGCGCGCGGCACTTAACACAGACCCGTTGTGGGGGCAGTTGCGGGGTGCCGCAGGCGGTGCAGCGGCTGCCGACGAGGCCGTATTTCCATTTGTTCGAGCGCAGCATCGGCGGGCCGGCTGGGCGGTCAGGGTCGGGGCGGCGCGGCGGCTCCGTCGGCAGAATCTCGCGCCATTTGAGATAGCTCGCATAGCTTACGTCGCCCTTGGATTCGATCATCCGGCCAAGCGAGTGCACTGGGCGAAACGCCGCCGCCGCCGGCGTAACGCGTATCACGGCGGCGTCGGCGCCGTCGGCCACGCCGGCGATCAGAATCCGGTCGCCAGGTTTGCAAGAAGCCAAGGCCGCGGTCAGCATCAGGCCGACGTGCGCGGCGCCGGTCTGCCCGACGGTTACCGCCAGGGAATCGGCGACTTTGGCCGGATCGAGCTTGGCGGCCCGAGTGAACTCGTCGACGGCGCGCGGGTTCGGCGCGTCGAGAATGATGCGCGCGAGATCGCCCGGCTGCACGCCCGCCTTCTCGAGCACCGTCGAGACCACCTTTTGGAGCAATGGCGCATAAGCCTGGGTCAGCGCGAAACGCTCTTCCCACGAATGCGCGAAACGCTCGCCTGGCGCGCGCCAACTATCGAGGAACTCGCGCGTGAAGGAAGCGCTGGCCTCGATCTCCGCGAGGACTTCCTGGGTGCCGAGGATGAATGCCGCGCCGCCGTCACCACTCTGCTGCTCGACCCGTCCTTCCGGAGCGCCGAGCCGCGCATCGGCCATCGCGATCGCCGCGTAGCCGCCGCTCGCTTGGGCCGCTTCGCCAGCCTGCAGTAATCCGGTCAAGCCGGCGCGCGTCGAGCCGGTCACATCGGAGGCGCGAATTTCGGCCGGCAACTGAGTCGCCGCACCGACCAGCGCGGCGTTGAGCTTTTCTCCGTAAGGCGGCGTGGTGGTCGCGAAGAGCAGCGAGCTGATGGTGGCCTGCGGCGCGCCTTTGAGGGCGTCGCGCAGGGCTTCGACCGCCATCGAGACGCTGTCCTCGTCGAAGCTGGCGACGGCGCGTTCACCGCGCGACGCCGGCACCCCGAGCATCGCGGCGATCGCGGCCCGCTTGAGCCGCCGGTAGGGGATATATGATCCGTAAGAGACGATTCCGACCATGCCGCATTAAAGGCCGGGGATGAGGCTCGCGTCAACTCGCGGCGGATCAGCTGCCTAGGGGGGTCTTGAGGCGCGCCGCGATCGCGGGCCCGAGGCGCCGGAAATCGCTCACGTTCCAGGTGTAGATGCTTCTCGCCTCAGCCTTGAGTGCGCAATGACCGAGCAATCCATCGTAGATTCCTCCACCGGTGAGGCCCAGCGTAGAGCAGGCTACCAGCGCCGCGAAATACTCGTCGCGATCGAGGGTGACGAGCGCGAGATGCTCACGAACGCTGCCCAGGAAAAGCATCGCCTCGTCGCTCTGAGCAGCTTGGAAATGACGACCCTCACGGCCCTGTCGATAGTAACGGTGTTCATGAATAACCATTATAAAATGGTATTTGCGATCAATTACCATTTCCTGATGGCATTCGAAGAGATGATGGTGCAGCAGCCGTGCGGAATCGACGTCGGGAAGAAAAGGGGGAGAGACTCAACCGGGGCGGCGGGCGGCGAGCTGGCAGGGGACGCGCGAGCAGTGGCCCGAGTCGCCGGCGGCGACGAATGCCTTGCCGCAGTTTGCGCAGCGGCGGATGGACTCATTCGGATGAAGCAGCGGAGCGAGGCTGTCCGCGATCGCACTTTGTGCAACGGCGTGATTGGCTGGGACCTCCGTGGCGCCAATCGCACCACTCGGGCGCGGTGCGCGGCCTTCGGCGGCGCTCCGCGCCAACTCGTCCGCACGCTCGTTACCGGGATCGCCATTATGGCCGCGCACCCAATGCCAACTCACTCGGCGCTTGGCGACCTCGGCGTCGAGCAGTTGCCACAGATCGAGGTTTTCGCGCCGCTTCCAGCCGAGCGTCATGGTTTTGACGAGATACTGGCTGTCACTATGTAGGGCAACGTCGGCGCCGGCAGGAATTTCGCGCAGCGCTTCGAGCGCCGCGGTAATTTCCATCCGGTTGTTGGTGGTCGAAGGATTTGCTCCCGCAAGTTCGCTGGTAGCGCCGTCGGGTGCGATCAGCAGGACGCCCCACCCGCCGGGCCCGGGATTCCCGATACAGGAGCCGTCTGCGTAGACGGTGAACTGCGCCGGCGCGTCCATTCTGATTCTGGTCGCGCTTAGTTCGAGCGCGTGCGGCGCAGGCTCTCGAACCACTTCAGATATTCCTGCGCTGCGCGCTCCCACGAAAAATCCGCCTTGAAGCAGTTGTCCATGACGCGCTTCCACTGGCGGGCTTGGCGAAAGCATCCGGTTGCGCGCCGCACGGTCTCGGCGAGCGCGTCCGGCTCGAACCGCGTGAAGGTAAAGCCGTTGCCCATTCCCGTCGCCGGATCGAAATCGATCACGGTATCCTTGAGCCCGCCGGTGGCATGGACGATCGGCGCCGTGCCGTACTTGAGCGCGTACATCTGCGTGAGGCCGCAAGGTTCGTAACGCGACGGCATCAGGAACATGTTGCTGCCCGCCTGGATCCGATGGGCCAGCGTGTTATCGAAGCTGGTGACGACGCGCAGCTTGTCGGCGTGACGCTGTGCGGCGCCGCGAAAAAATCCTTCGAGCCCGGCGTCCCCGTTGACCAGCATCACGAGCTGCACATCCTGTTCGAGGATCGCGTCGAGCGCGTCGGCGAGCAGATCGACCCCCTTCTGCTGCGTCAGGCGCGAGACCATCCCGAGCACCGGGGCGTCGATTCGATGCGGCAGTTTGAACTCCTCCCGCAGATCGTAAAGACAGGCCTTCTTGCCGGCGCGCCGCGACGGCGTGTAGCGCGTCGCGATCAGCGCATCCTTCGCCGGATCCCATTCATCGTAGTCGGCGCCGTTGAGGATTCCGGCGAAGCGCTCGCCTTTGTCGCGCAAGACCCCGTCTAGGCCAAAACTCATCGCCGGGTCGCTGAGCACGTCGTTGGCGTAGCTGCGACTCACCGTGGCGACGCCGTCGGCGAGCACCACCGCGCCTTTCATCAGGTTCACCTGCCCGTAAAATTCAAGGCAGGCAACCGAGTACCAGGACCAGTCGATCCCGAGCCGCGGATAATCGAAGGTTTCGAACACGCCCTGAAACGCGAGATTGTGGATCGTGAAGGCGGAGACGACGCTCGCGAAGCGCGCGCGCAGTGCATCGTCCGCCCGCGCGACGATCGCCGCCGGCGCGGCATGCCAGTCATGCGTATGCAAGACGTCGGGCGCCAGATCGGCGGCGACCGTCGCGGCGGCGCGGCCGAAGAAGACGAAGCGGCGGGCGTTGTCGGGGTAATCCACGCCGTTTTCGCCGTAGATTTCCGCGCGGTCGAAGAAGCCCGGATGGTCGATCAGATAGAGTGGTATGCCGCCAGCGCTCTCGGCGCGGAGCACGCGGAAACTCTCTCGCTCGCCGCCGAAGTCGATCGCGCGCGACGGCGAGGCCTCGGTGCTCTTGACTACGTCGATTAGCGATCGATAGGCCGGGAGAATCACGCAAGGTTCGGCGCCCGCGCGTTTGAAGGCTTGCGGCAGCGCGCCGATCACGTCGGCGAGGCCGCCCGCCTTGGCGTGCGGCCCCATCTCGGCCGCGACGATCGCGATCTTCATGGGCGTCAGTATAGGCGTTGCGATCGCGCCTCGCACGCGGGGCCGGGAGGAAGGGCAAAAGCAGGAGAGCCAGAGACCCAGGGGGGTGCGACACGTGGCCCAATCAAGGCTTCTGCGCGACGAATCCCGGCCTGCTTGTCTCGACTGTGTCCCCGCTTGGTTCTTGTCGCCGAAGCGCGCCTCGCCTGCTTCGCTCAAGATTGTAGTGCTTGCAAAAACTCTTCTGGCGCGGAGAAGTGACGCTGGTTCGGAAGATCTCTTCGATGAATTTTGTACTGAACCTCATCCGAAGCGACACGCCATGACTCGTTTTCAATCCGATCACGGACCTCGCGACCCGTCAGTACCCATCCCTCGTTTTCTGAAACGAGCAAGACTAGGAAGCCATTCTCATTCTTTATTTTGTCGGTAGCTTTAGTATGGAGACCCCACCAGGGCTTCGGAATGAGACTGACTTTTATGACGAGCAGCTTGTTATTGAGCGTGAAACAATTGTCCTTATTTAGTTTCGCTCCGATCAACATCGGATGGCATTCAGCGCCCACTTGACGAGCGAAATTGTTGATCGTTTCTTTCCATCCATTCATCAGCGAGCCCCGTGGGATACTAGCCCACAAGCGTGAGCGCGGAGGCGTGGCAATGGTTCAGGAGTGACCCGCCCCATGCTAGGTTCTGGGCAAAACGGCCTACCATTCCCATTCGATTCGGCATTACGCAAAGACCCTAACTGTTCAAGGGCCTTTGTCTCCGGACCGCCCAGCATTGCGATACTTCGGGAGAGATCGCCCCTAATTCAGTGTGCGCGGACGGCGTGGAGCGGCTTCGACGGCCGCCGCTTCGCGCAGCTTCGCCCGCTCTTCCGGTTCCTCGGACTCGGCGTCTTCGGCAGCGTCAGCAACGACGCGATCTTGCAGCGCGTAGGCGAGCACTTCGTCAACGGTATCGACAAAGATCGTCTCCATCTCGGCGCGCAGTTCAGGCGGGATGTCGTCGAGGTCATGTTCGTTGCGGCGCGGCATGATCACCGTGCGGATTCCCGCGCGCCGCGCGGCCAGCACTTTCTCCTTGATCCCGCCGACGGGCAAAACCTTGCCGCGCAGCGTGATCTCCCCGGTCATCGCGAGGTCCGAGCGCACTGGACGGCCCGTGAGTAACGAGGCCAGGCAGGCGGTGATCGTCACGCCCGCCGACGGTCCGTCCTTGGGAATCGCGCCGGCCGGCACGTGCACGTGGATGTCCGCCTTCTCGTAGAAATCGCTCGCGATGCCGAGTTGGTCCGCGTGGGAACGGATATAGGACATCGCGGCCTGCGCCGATTCCTTCATCACGTCGCCGAGCGACCCGGTCAGGGTGAGGCCCTTTTGGCCGGTCATCCGCGTACTTTCGATAAAAATGATGTCGCCGCCGTTGGGCGTCCAGGCGAGGCCAGTGGCGACGCCGGGCTCGTTGGCGCGTTCGGCAATCTCGAGGAAGTACTTCGGCGCGCCGAGATATTTCTGCAGCATCTCGACCGTGATCTGCGCGGGCGGCGGCTCGCCCTCTGTGATCGAACGGGCGATCTTCCGGAAAATGCGCGAAACTTCGCGTTCGAGATTACGCAGACCGGCCTCGCGCGCGTAGCTGCGAATCACCTCGGATACCGCCTCGCGCGTGAACTCGATCTGCTGACCCGCCAGGCCATTCTCGTTGAGCTGCTTCGGGATCAGATGGCGAAAGGCGATCTGCAGCTTCTCTTCCTCCGTGTAGCCGGGTAGTTCGAGCACCTCCATGCGATCGCGCAGCGCATGCGGAATCGTGTCGAGGAGGTTGGCCGTGGTGAGAAAGAGCACATGGGAAAGATCGAAAGGGACGTCGAGATAATGGTCGGCGAAGGTGTTGTTTTGTTCGGGGTCGAGCACTTCGAGCAGCGCCGAAGCGGGATCGCCGCGAAAATCGGCGCCGAGCTTGTCCACCTCGTCGAGAATGAACAGCGGATTATTGGAGCCGGCATTGCGCAGCCCTTGGATGATTCGGCCGGGCAGCGAACCGACGTAGGTGCGGCGATGGCCGCGGATTTCCGCCTCGTCGCGGATCCCGCCGAGCGACAACCGCTGAAATTTGCGCCCGAGCGCCCGCGCGATCGATTTGCCCAGCGAGGTCTTGCCGGTGCCCGGCGGCCCGACGAAGCACAGAATGGGCCCCTTGGTATCCTGCTTGAGCTTGCGCACAGCGAGGAATTCGAGGATGCGCTCCTTCACCTTCTCGAGATCGAAGTGGTCCTCGTCGAGCACCTGGCGCGCGTGCGCGATGTCGAGATTGTCCTCGGTCGCGACGCTCCAGGGCAGGGTCACGAGCCAATCGATATAGGTGCGCACGACCGTATGCTCGGCGGACTCCGGCGGAATCATGCGCAGGCGGTCAAGTTCCTTGTCGGCGGCCTTGCGCGCGTCTTCGGGCATGTTGGCCGCCGCGACCTTCTTGGCGAGATCCTCGATCTCCGATGAACGGCCGTCGCCCTCGCCGAGTTCCTTCTGGATCGCCTTGAGCTGCTGACGCAGGTAATACTCGCGTTGATTTTTGTTGAGCTCGGTCTGCACCTGCGATTGAATTTTGTGGCCGAGTTCGAGCAGCTCGATCTCGCGGCTCAGAATGATCAGCAGTTTTTCGAGCCGCTGGCGCACGTCGAGCGTCGCGAGCAGGTCCTGCAGCTCCTCGACAGCAATCTTCAGATAAGAAGCGACCAGATCGGTCAGCCGCGCCGGATCGCGCACCTGCATCGCCATCACCTGCAGCTCGTCAGGCAGATAGGGCACCAGCGACACAAACTTTGAGAACTGACTGATCAGATTCGCTTGCAGCGCCTCGGCTTCGCGCTCGGGCCTGAAGGTCTCGGTCAGGCGCGCGACGTGCGCGACAAAGTACGGCGCGCGTTGCGTGAACTCCCCCAGCTCGATCCGTGCGAGCCCCTGCACCAGCACGCGCACGCTGTGATCCGGATACTTGAGCATCTTGAGGATGCGCACCGCCGTGCCGCACTGGAAGAGCGCCTCCGGGGCCGGATTTTCATCCTCAGGATTTTTCTGCGCGGTCAGCCCGATGATCCGCGAATTCTGCCCGACGTCGTCAATCAACTTGAGCGACGACGCCCGCGAGACCAGAAACGGATGAATCTGACTCGGGAAAATCACGATGCCGCGCAAGGGCAGCACCGGCAAAGTCTCGGGAATTTCGACGCTGCTCAGGTCTTCTTCGGTCTCGAAACGCTTTTCCTCAGGATCAGACATAGGTCACCCCGGTTCCCCCCCAGGCTCCGGATGTTTTCGAGCCAAGCAACATACAGCTCGCGCTTTTCCGAGCATGACTTTTTAACGTAATATACGGTCTAGGCACAGACAAGGCGTTATCCCCGCGCCCTGGATACAGGTCGCATCTGCTCCAACCGTGGAATCTATTGGCTAATTATCATTTCGACAAACTATTCAGTCCTCAAGAGGCCTGCGCGTTGATCCCGCGGCTCGAGTTGCTGATTCGCGACCTGCAGTCGCGGGCCGGCGAGGTCCGCGGACGTATCGCCGAAGTCGCCGCGCACGACCGCGACGCCCATCGGATGGAGTTGCCGGAGCTCATCGCGCGCTATCCCGAATTGCGCGCCTCCGCGGTGCGGATGGCGCAGTTGACCAGCGAGATCGAGGCGCTCGGCTGCTTTCTCAAGGATCTCGACTTGGGGTTGGTCGATTTTCCCTACGAGATCGAGGAAGGCCGCGTGGTCTTCCTGTGCTGGCAGCCCGGCGAACCGGAGATCGCGGCGTGGCATCCGGTCGAGACCGGCTTCGGCGATCGGCGGCCGCTGCGCGGCGCGGAAAAGCGCTACCTCAACTGATGCGTAACAGCACAACCGCCGCCGCTTGTTCGGCCGGCGAACTAACTCAATACTGATTCCCTCATGGCGCTGACACTGTTCATTTATCTTCTGTGCCTGGTTTGCTGGCTGGGTGGGATGATCTTCTTCACGATCTTCACCGCACCGGCAGTGTTCACGACGCTGCCGGTCGCTGACGCGGGTCGGGTCGTGAGCACGATCTTCCCGCGCTACTACCTCCTCGGCTATGTCGCCGGGGTGATCAGCGTGATGCTCGCGATCTACTTCACCTTCAGCCGCGGGCCGCGGCTCTGGTGGTCGCTGTCAGCGCTGGCGTTGGCGGTGGCCTTCACGCTGACCCTCTACGCGGGTGCGGTGGTGCGGCCGCGGATCGACGCGGTCCGCGCCGTCACCACAGATCCTACTCCTGATCCGGCGCGCAAGGCCGAGTTCGATCAGCTCCATCGCCTCTCGGTGGCGCTCAACGGCGGCACGATGATCCTGAATCTGCTCGCCCTGCTAACCACGGCCGTGGCGTTGACGCCCCGTGGCTAAAGCCGCTTTCAGCGCGGTCGTGCTCGACCTCTTCGACACGCTCGTCAAATGGGAGCCCGCGCGCCTGCCGCTGATGGAGCTCGACGGCCGCCAGATCCGCACCACGATGCCTTGGATCTTCCCCAAGATGATCGAGCTGTTCGGCGCCGCCTTCGAGCGTGATCGATTCATCCGGGTCTATTCGACGGTGACTGAAGAAATTATGTTTGAGCGCGAGCGCGACGGCATCGAGATCACCTGTCACGAGCGCTTCCGGCGCACGCTGACCCGCCTGGAACTGGTGCATTCCGACGGCGCTGCGGTCCACGCCGCGCCGGTCGAGCGCGGCGCCGCGCTCGACTGGCGCGTCCGCGACCTCGCCGAAGAACTCACCCGCGTGCACATGGCCGCGGTGCGCAATGTGACGTGGGCGCCGGAGGGGCGGGTTGCGGCCGTGCGGCGCATCGCCCCGCACTACCGTCTCGGGCTGCTGTCGAATTTCGACGACGCCCAGTGCGGGCGCGAGGTTCTCGCCGACACCGGCGTCGCGAAGCTGTTCGAGGCGGTCGTCATCTCCGCCGAGGTCGGCCTGCGCAAGCCCGGGCGCCGCATCTTCGAGCATCTGCGCGCGATGATTGGAGTCGCATCTGAAGAGATTCTTTTCGTCGGCGACACGCCGCGCGACGACGTCCTCGGCGCGAGCGCGGCCGGGATGCGCACCGCGTGGATCAGCAAGGGCGCCTCCTCAATTCCCGAGGGTATCCCGGCGCCCGACTTCATTATTGATGATCTCGCCGATCTGCCGCGTATTCTGGATATATGAAAGCGGCTGAACTTGGACTCCATATCCGGCGGCTGAGATGGGACGCGAGGTCATCGCGGTAGTCGGAGCAGGTGAGGCTGACGCCGAGGTTTGCGAGCTGGCCTTCGCGGTCGGCCACGCGATCGCCGCGCGCGGCGGGACCCTCATCTGTGGCGGACGCGGTGGTGTAATGGCAGCGGCGGCGCGCGGCGCACACGCGGCCGGCGGCCATACGATTGGGATCCTGCCAGGTTACGATCGCGGCGACGCCAACCCGCACATCGAATTTATAATCGCGACTGGAATGGGGCAGGCGCGCAATGCGATCATCGTCGCGAGTGCGGATGCGGTCGTCGCCCTCGCAGGCGAGGGCGGCACGCTCTCCGAAATCGGACTCGCGCTGAAACTTGGCCGCCCGCTGGTCGCGCTACGCGCCTGGCAGGAGGTTGCAGGGATCGACCATGCCGATGATCCCGCCACGGCCGTCGAACTGGCGCTGGCGCGCGCCCGCCGCTCGACGTAGGTAGCCCGACCCCCTAGCCCTTCTTGTCCTTGCCGCCGCCCTCTTTGGCGGCCGGCTCCGCAGTCTTGGCGTCGGCGGCAGCAGGAGCTGGGGCAGCGCCCTCCACGATGGCCTCGCCCTCGGCCGCAGCCGCGACGACCGGCGCTTCGGCGACCGTCGGCGGCAGCACCGTGACGACCGGGAAATCAGTGTCGAAGATCGGTTTGACGTTGCCGACAAACTTGAGCGCCGAGATATGCATCACGTCGTGAATCTTGAGTGCGGTCACGTCGACATCGATCGTCTCCGGCATCTCGAGCGGCAGACATTCGACCTCGACCTCGCGCTCAAGCGGCTGCAGGATACCGCCATCGATGATACCGGCGGCGCGGCCGACAAAGCGCAGCGCAATTGCGACCCGCAACGGCTTGTTCAGGTCAACTTCGTACAGATCGACATGCAAAATCACGCCGCTGACCGGCGTGCGCTGCAGGTCCTTGATGATGACGTGTTTGCCGTCGAGCTCGGCGGCGGCGGATTTGAGCCGAATCAACCGCTGACGGCCCGCCGAGTGCGCGCGCGATTTCAGATCACCCGCGCCAACCGCGATCGCAGTCGTCACCCCGAGATTGCCGTAGATCACGCCTGGTACCCGCCCTTCATGGCGGATTCGGTTGACCAGCCCCTTGGGGCGCACTTCGCGTTTTTCGCAGCTTAACTCAACGGTTTCCATCGATTTCCTCGTCAATTTTCCGCGTCAGCCGTCCGCAGATTTAATTCTTAACGCAGCTCGCAGACTCGCCTGCTCGGCTCCGCTCGGGGACTCGCTCCGCCTAGTGTTAGTTAAATAGCGAGCTGACCGATTCCTCATTATGTATGCGGCGCACGGCTTCCGCTATCAGGGCGCCGACCGACAGCACTTTCAGATTCGTCAGCGCCGTCTGCGCCTTAACCGACAGCGGGATGCTGTTGGTGGTGATCACTTCGCTGAGCTGGGAGCGATTGAGCCGCTCGCAGGCCGGGTCCGACAGGATCGGATGGGTCGCGCAGGCCATGACCTCAGACGCGCCGGCCGCGAGGATCACCTTGGCGGCCTCGGTGATCGTGCCGGCCGTGTCGATCATGTCGTCCACCAGCAATGCCGTCGAATCGCGCACGTCGCCGACCAACCGCATCTCGGTGATCTCGCTGGCGCGCTGGCGGCGCTTGTCGATAATCGCGAGATCGGCATTGAGCCGCCGGGCGAAGGCGCGCGCCCGCTCGACGCCGCCCGCATCGGGCGAAACCACCGTCACGCGCCGGCTATCCAGGCGCTTGCGCAGATACTGCACCAGCACCGGCATCGCGTAGAGATTATCCACCGGAATGTTGAAGAAGCCCTGGATCTGCCCGGCGTGCAGGTCAACCGTCAGGACGCGCTGCGCACCCGCGGCCGTCACCAGATCGGCAACCAGCTTGGCGCTGATCGGTACGCGCGGCGCGACCTTGCGATCCTGGCGCGAGTAGCCGAAATAGGGAATTACCGCGGTGATGCGCTTGGCTGACGCGCGCCGCAATGCGTCCATCAGGAGCAGCAGTTCCATCAGGTTGTCGTTGGGCGGAGAGCAGGTTGACTGGATCACAAAGCAGTCGCCGCCGCGCACGTTCTGGCGGACTTCGACCATCACCTCGCCGTCCGGAAAATGGCCGACCTCGGCCTCACCGAGCTTCACCTCCAGATGCTCGGCGACTTCACGGGCCAGCGCAGGATTTGAATTCCCCGTGAAAATCTCGAGTTCATCTTTGGTGCGATCGGGCATTCTCCTCCCTCCGAGACTGATTGGCCGAACTAAGATGCTTGACGCAGCTCCGGGGGGCGGCGGAGTCTGCGACGCGCGGCCAAAATAAAGAGTCGCCTGCCGGCGCGCCGCTTCGTTTCCTGGCCCCCCTGTGCCCGGCTCCCCTCGCGGACTCGCTCCGCCTGGTGTGTGGCTGGGCGGGAAGGACTCGAACCTTCGAATGCCAGGTCCAAAGCCTGGTGCCTTACCAACTTGGCGACCGCCCAGTACGATCGCGCCGCTCATGCTCGCGGTGAAGAGTCCCACAAGCCGAGGAAACTTCGCACAGCTTTTCTTTCCGCCCCGGAAACCCTTGATATTATTGACCGGAGCTTTGCCCTGTCAATGTTCCCGACACTAGCGGAGCGCGGCTACCGCGCGGAGCGAGCACAAGGGGGCGGCCGAGTCTGCGAGGCGCGGTCAAAATCAGGAGTCTGCGAGCTGCGTCAAAATTCGTTCGTCAGCACACCGCGACCTGCTTGTAGCGGTTGCGCGCGGCGGGCCGAGCGTCTATCCCTGAACCCACCTTGAACCCCGCACTAAAGGAAAATGACGCCGTCCTCTTTATTGATCGCAAGGGCCGTCGCTATCTGAAAATCCTTGCGCGCGAGCGCAAAATCACGATTCGCGGCGAGATCGCCGCCGACCAGTTGTGGGGGCTCGACGAAGGCTCGCGCGTCAAACTCAGCACCGGCGAAACCTTCCTCGTCTTGCGCCCGACCTACGCCGACCTGATTCCCCATCTGCCGCGCGCCGCCCAGGTGATCTATCCCAAAGACACCGGCCCGATGCTCATATGGGGCGACGTCTATTCCGGCGCGACCGTGATCGAAGGCGGCGTTGGCGCGGGCGCGTTTACGCTCGCGCTCTTGCGTGCAGTCGGTCCCCAGGGCCGGGTCATTTCATACGAGCTGCGCGAGGATTTTGCGGCGCGCGCCCGCCGCAACGTCGCTACTTTTTTCGGCGACGCGCCCAACTGGGAACTCAAACTGCGCGACCTTTACACAGGTTTCGACGAGACCGGCGTCGATCGCTTGTTTCTCGATCTGCCCGAGCCCGGCCGCGCGCTCGACGTCGTCGCGCGAGCTCTGCGGCCCGGTGGGGTGTTTATCGGCTACGTCCCGACGGCGCTCCAGCTCAAGGAGACGGTTGAGGCGCTCCAGCTTCACCCGCTATTTACTGAAATCGAAAGCTTTGAAACGCTCCTGCGCAATTGGCACGTCAAAGGGATGAGCGTGCGCCCGGTCCATCGGATGGTCGCGCACAGCGCGTTCATCATCGTCGCACGCCGTCTGGCTGACGCCGCCGCAGTTCCAGCCGCTACCCTCGATGCCGCAAGCCCGGCGGAGGCTCTCGAAACCGACGAAGATCTGTTGGACGATCCTGACGACGATCCGCTCGACGAGTCCTAGCCCGCGGTAGGGCATACACCTCAGTCGCTATCGAAATGCGGCGGCAAGGGCGCCAACCGCGCCGCCCATCACGATGAGCCAGGCGGAATTCAGACGAAAGCGCAGCAGCATGATCGCACTGATCAGCACGAGCGCCGCGGTGGTCGCATCGACTACGGCGGCGCGGCCGAGCTGCCACGTCACCGCGACCATCAGCGCAAACGAACCGGCGTTGACCCCGTCGAGAAAGGCGCCGGCAATGGGCGAGCGGCGGAGACGCGGCAACAGCGGTCCGCTAATCGAGACGAACACAAACGCCGGCAGAAAAATTCCGACGGTCGCGAGCACGGCGCCGGCCTTACCTCCCAGCAGATAGCCGACAAAGGTCGCCGTGCTCAACACCGGACCCGGCGTGATCTGTCCGATCGCGACCGCGTCGAGCAACTGCGCCTGCGTGAGCCAGTGCGTTCGATCAACCAGATCGGCCTGCATAAACGCCAGCAGTACATAGCCGCTGCCGAACAAAACCGCTCCGATCTTGAGAAAGATCAGAAAGAGCCCGCTTAGGCTGAAAGGCATGGCGGTCGTGGCGGCAACTTTCGACGCCGTCACGAGCGCGCCGGTCGCCGATGCCCCCGCCTGACTCTCGCGAAATCGCGAGATCACGATCGCAATCAAGCCGGCGGCGAACAGGATCACCATCTCGTCGACTCCGGCGAACGCCGCGATAGTCGCGGCAACGGTCAAGGCGATCAGGAAACGCGTCTGCAGCGCCGATCGCGCCAACCGCCAGATTGCCTGCACCACCACCGCGATGATCACCGGCTTGATGCCGTACAGCACCCCAGCCATTTGCGGCATCGCGCCGAACGCCACATAGGCCCACGCCAACGCCGCGGTAATCAGCGCCGCCGGCACGACGAAGCAGGCGCCGGCGACCGCGAGGCCGACCAATCCCGCCCGCCGATGACCGATATGGATCGCCATCTCAGTCGAGTTCGGCCCGGGGATCAGATTGCAGGCGCTGATCATGTCGAGGAAGCTCGCGTGCGAGAGCCATCCGCGCCGCCGCACCACCTCGTCTTCCATCATCGCGATGTGCGCCGCCGGGCCGCCAAACGCGGTCGTGCCGAGGCGCAGGAAGAGCAGCGCGAGGGCGCGCAGCTCCCGCCCACGATCGGCCGGAGCGGGCGGAGCGGCCGGATCGTTCATCGCGGTTTCACGGCTTTCATTCGCGCGCCGGCGGCAGCACCAGGATTTGCCCGCTCATCACCGGCTGATGGAGCAGGCACTTGAAGCTAAGCACGCCCTCGCGATGAAACGTGAAGACCCACGAACGCTTTTGCAGCGGCGGCAACTTCTCATACATCAGGATTTTCAGATCGGGGCTGAGCAGCGCAAAGTCATGCTCGTCGTCGGATTGCAGGTTCCAGAATTCGATTTGCGTTGGCTGATCGCGATGCACCGCGATGAAGTCCGGGCTGAAAGTATAGACCTCGCCGAATTTGGCGATCTTGCTGCGTGGCTCCCGCTCCTTAGTCAGCACACCCTCGCTCACGACAGTGATCCCGGCTTCGGCCTCGCCCTGCGGCGCGACGGTCACGATTTTCGCGGCGGCGCCGCTGGGTAGAAAGAACGGGCCATTTTTTGACGCCGCCTCGGCGATGGCGGTTGCCGTTCGCGCAAGAAAGATGATCAGGACAAAGGAGGCAGCAAAGGCGATTTCACGGATCGCGCAGAAGGAGGAATCAGCTGATCGATTCACATACGCAGCTTGCGGATATTCGCAGCTTCACTCAACCCATATGTGAATGGCAAATCGCTCGGGGCCGAACGATTGAGAGTCAAGTTTCACGAGCTATTTCGCGATGAGGCCATCCGAGTCGGGTGAAATCCGCGCCGGCGCGGTCTCCGCGACGCGGGCTTCCGTTTGTGCGGACCACGCCACGTGGGCGGCGCCGAGGACGTGGCCGTACACCTGCTCGACCTGCGTACAGAGAATTTCCCAATCGAACTTGGTCAAAATGGTTCGCCGGGCTTCATCCCCGATATATTCGGCCAGTGCGGGATCGCGCAATAATGTGAGGATTCCGCGGCCCATCGCGTCGAGATCGTGGTCCGGTACGATGAACGCGTCACGCAGATGCTCGACGCCTTTAGCAGCGCCCGCGAAGCAAACCGTTGGCTTGCCCGCGGCCATCGCGTTCAGCAGCTTGAGTGGATATCCCGGGATGTCCGGCCGCGGGATGACAGTTATGTCGGCGGCCGCAAGGTAGTCCGGCAGGTCAACCAGCGACTGCCCTTCGACCCAAATGATGCTCTCCGAAATGCCCAATGACGCGGCAAACTCTTGGTTTCTCACCAGATCAGCTTCTCCGCTGAGCGGGCTCACTATCATCAACACGGCTGCAGGCTCTTGCGCGAGCACTGTCCGGAAGGCTTTGAGGAGGTAATCGATTCGTTGAAAGACGTTGCTGACGCCCGTATACATCACGATTTTGCGATCGCCGATTGAAAAGTGATCGCGGATACGGTGCGGGTCGGGACGCGCGAACATTGCAGGATAGACGCCTGGCGGGATCAACGCCATCCGATCCGGCCCAAAACCCCGCAGGCGAAAATAGGTCTCGAGCTCCTTGGAGATGACGATAACAAAATCCGGCAGGCGCGGCACCAGACGATCAAGCATCGTTGCCAGCGTACGCGCGATAAACGCCGGCCTGATGAAGTTGTAGCTTGGAAGTTCATCCGCCATCAGATTGACCGCCTGATAAACCAGGGGACGACCGGTGAAAAGTTTTGCGATCATTCCGATTAGCACACCCTCATAATTGTGTGCATGAATCAGATCGATCTTTTCCCGTCGAATTACCCGAATCAGCGTAAACACCATCAACAGATCGAGGATAAATTTCTGCCACGCTGGACCCGTGTATTCCCGCCGCTTCTTGCCCCAATAACGCGTGCGCCAGACTTGGGCGTTGCCCACTGGCAGGCGGTCATCACCGATATGATAAGTGACAACGTGGACGTCGTAACCGCGGTCGCCGAGGATTTTGGACAGTTCCCTGATCGACGCCGAAGAGCCAAAGTTCGCCGGAAACGGACAGGCGGCTACCATAGCAATTCGGCTCATAAAGAAACAGTCTCCGCAAGCACAAGCTAAAAAAGACGAATATTACAGGTTAACGCTAAAAGCAAGATGTTTTGCCACAGCATCGAACATTCGCTCGACCGGAATCGATTCCATGCAGTGCGGCCTGACATCGCAATCACGCAAGTAACATACCGCGCATCCGAGCGGTGTCGTGATCTTTTCTCCCAGGCCGTAGAGATCAATTTCTGCGGCTGAAGTGGGTCCGAAGAAGGCCACTGTAGGCTTTTTTAAAGCTGATGCCAAATGAAGTCCTAGTGAATCACTTGAAATCAAAAGATTACATCGCTCGACGAATGCAGCAAATCCTAGCAGACTCAAATTGGTAGGTGCTGCGCACACTTTTGACCGCCTCGCAGCTACAACAATCCGCTCATTCCGATCCTTTTCCGCAGCACCGCCCAGCACGACAACATCAGCGCTCAACCGATCGACTATTTGCTGCGCCAGGTCTGCCGTCTGGTCCTCACCCCAGCTCTTGAAGCGCCAACGCGCGCCAGCACCGGTATTCATTGCCACGATGGGTCCGGCGAACCGTTGCGCTTCGAGCCATCTGGCTGCTGCTTCACGCTCGGCCCGAGGTATTTCGATAAATGGTCGGGCTACGGGCCCTGGAAGTCCGAGGCCCCGATAAATGATTTCGCCGTATGTGGAGGCGTTTTCGCGCTTCAGTTCATTTGCACGCTTAAGCCCGCCCTGGCTCGCTGGGCGCAGCAGCCCCATACTGAACCAAGCGGCCAAATCGTCGCTGTATTTGCGCTCGGTGCCTGCCATGTAGGCACCCGAGAGGCGCGAACTCCTCAGTTCGCTGGCGAGCTTACATAGCGCCTCATCGTCATCCAGACAGATCACCCAATCATAATTTGCGTGACGCCAGGATGCGTCTGGAGAGTCATCGAACAGGACTGTGCGAGCCACATCCGGGTTCCCGTGAAGCAGCGACACTGCATCTTTGCCGGTGATCCAGGTCAGCTCCATGTTAGGGTGGCGCTTCCTCAATGCGGGCAACAAGGTCGTGGTGCGGACCACGTCGCCGAGCGCTCCGACCTTTATCAAAGCAATCTGTGTCTCCAAGCGACGTAATCCTGACACATGTTGGTTGATATTAGAACCCTCTGTTCGACATTATGTTAATTCACTCATAGACACTGTGTTTATTCTTCAAATGAGCCAACAGTGATGACCGCACGATGAACGACCCATGGAGCCAATGATCCATTAGTGTCGCGATAGCGGCAATAGGATTTTGTTTGGCTAGGCCGTCGCCCGTGCCTGTACGTAAAGCCAAGGCGCGAACGGTGAAGGTTCTAGTAGCTGATTATGCTGCGGATCGATTTGCCTTCGTGCATTAAGCCGAAGGCATGATTTATCTGAGCGAGCGGCATTGTGTGGGTGATCAGGTCGTCGATATTGATGCGCCCGTCCATGTACCAGTCGACGATCTTAGGGACGTCGCGACGGCCTCTGGCCCCGCCGAATGCACTGCCCTTCCAGGTGCGTCCAGTGACGAGTTGAAAAGGCCGCGTCGCGATCTCCTCGCCGGCACCGGCGACGCCGATTATCACGCAGGTGCCCCATCCGCGCTGGCAACACTCGAGCGCCTGGCGCATCAGTTTGACGTTGCCGACGCATTCGAAGGAGAAGTCCGCGCCGCCCTTGGTCAAATCGACCAGATAGGGCACGAGATCGCCGCGCACCTCGTCGGGGTTGACAAAATGTGTAAGGCCGAACTTCTCCGCCATCACGCGCCGCGCCGGATTAAGATCGACCCCGACGATCATCGAAGCGCCGGCAATTCGGGCGCCTTGAATGACATTGAGACCGATTCCGCCGAGGCCGAAGACCACGACGCGGTCGCCGACCTGGACCTTCGCCGTGTTGATCACCGCGCCGATTCCGGTCGTGACGCCGCATCCGACGTAGCAGACCTTGTCGAAGGGTGCGTCCTCGCGAATCTTTGCCAGCGCGATCTCCGGCAGCACCGTGAAGTTCGCGAAGGTCGAGGTCCCCATGTAGTGATGGATCGGCAGCCCGTCAATCGAGAAGCGGCTTGTGCCGTCGGGCATGACACCGCGACCTTGGGTCTCGCGAATCGCAGTGCAGAGATTCGTGCGGCCGGACAGACAGGCGGGACATTGCCGGCACTCCGGGATGTAGAGCGGAATCACGTGATCGCCAGCCTTGAGTGAGGTAACTGCCGGCCCGACCTCGACGACAACGCCGGCGCCCTCGTGGCCCATGATCGACGGGAACAGCCCCTCCGGGTCTTTGCCCGATAGAGTATAGGCGTCGGTGTGGCATACGCCGGTCGCCTGGATTTCGACCATCACTTCGCCGGCCTTAGGCCCGGCGAGATCAACCTCGGTGATCTCCAATGGCGCGGCGGGTTTATAGGCGACCGCAGCTCGGGTTTTCATGCGTCAGGGTCCTTAATCAGTCGCTAGGATCACGAAGCCGTCGCGGATTGCGCGGCCACCGTCGGCGCTGAGCGCCTCAAAAAAAATCGCGTCGCCGCGATCACATTTTTCGCGGGTCTGGATGCGCACCGTCAGCACCGACGGCATCAGCACCATCGCGCCGAACCGGCCACCGACCTCGCTGACTCGCGCCGGATCGCCCTGCGCCTCGGCCCGCACGATCGCCGATACGGCCATCGCGAGCGTCGCGGTGCCGTGCAGGATCAGTCCGGGGAGCCCAGCGGCGGCCGCGACTGCAGCGTCAGTGTGGATCGGATTCCAGATGCGCGCGCACTCGGTGTAGATATGCGCCGCGCCGGCGCCTATCGCGATCGGAATTGCGGTGCGCGGCTGCGCGGGCGTAGTCGTCGGCGCAAGTGATCGCGGCAACTCCGCCGGATGATCGGGACCGTTGACCTCGACCTTGCGGTACAGACTCCCATAGTAAGTCGTGCAGACCGGCGTCCCGCGATGATCGACCGTCGCGAATTTCACAACCTCGAAAGCGCCCGCCGCGCGCCGCTCGACGCCGAGGACTTCGGCGGTCGTGCTCAGGCGCATCGGCGGCCGCAGCGGCCGATGGAGAATCGTATGATGCGTGGCGTGAACTCCGCGCGCGGGTTCGCCCTCCGCCATATTGGCGCGCAGCTTCGTCCGAATCGTGCCGGCCGCGGGCCACTCGAAGCAAACCGGAAAGAGCGGATGAGCGACGATCCCTCCGGGACGGCGGGTGTCGAGATAGCAGTCAGCCATGTCGTCGAGAGCGGCGGCGTAGGCCATCATCCAGCGCGCGTCGATTTCGGCCTCGACCGGCCCGACCTTGGTTCCAACCAGCGATGAATCAAGCGCCATGATCGGGGATTTTTTCACAAAACCCGTTCGGCGATCCATTCCTCCGCAGCATTCCATCTGATCGGGAAATCGCTACTGAGGTGATTTGCTGCCCGCCTGTTTGCACGGTATATCCATAGCGCGTGGCGGCCTGGCAAAGTGAAAGCGAGGGAGGAGGAGCTGCGTGGCGACAATCACGATCCGGGTTCCGGATCAGTTCCTGGCCGTGATGGACGAACTCGTCACCCAAACCGGCGCCGGCACGCGCGAGATCTACGCGCGCAACCTTCTGGCCAACATCCTTATCGATTACGAGCTGCGCAAGGAGTTCGGCGCGAACATGCAGGCGCGCACTCAGCAACTGATGGCGCTGTGGGCCTGATCTCGATTCGCGGACGCGACGATGAGCCAGGAAGATCTGTGGAAGGCGCTCGGGCGCAGTCAGATTGATCTAGCCTTCGCGGCACAGGTTAGAACCAATCCCGAAGGCTGCATCCACGATGCCGGGTATTCGCTCGATTCGCCGGAGCTGGACCAACTCAAGCAAATCATTCTAGTTCCCGCTCCGCGCGCGCTCGTCGGTCCCGAGTTGCCACTTCAGCCGCCGTTTTCCGAGGGCTCGCAGTTGCCGCCCGCGCTCGCGCAGAAATTCATGGAAGAGCAGCACAGGTTCATGGTTCGAACCATGGAGTTGCGTTTGTCGGTTACGGAAAAAGCGCTCGATGTAGTCAAGACGACCTTCGATCGCGCCGCCGGCACCTTCTCCACCATAACCTGGATGAACCGGCTCATGTTCGGCGTCGGGATCGCGCTCTTCGTGTATGCCGCCATTCTCGCGGCCTCGACTCGCACGCAGGTTTACTCGCTGCTCTTCGGGGGTCTCGGCGCGGCCAGCTTCATCACGCTGTTCATGCGCGATCCGATCGAACGCATCCAGCGTGCGCTAGCGAATCTGGTGCAAGTCCAGGTGGTGTTCATGACCTACTTCGACCAGGTGAGCTGGTGGGAGGCCTTGGCGAGTATCCCCAAAGGCAACCAGCCCGATCCGGAGCGCATTGAACGCGCGAGCGCCGGCTTGCAGCAGCGCACGATCGATGCGCTCGAGCTGCTGCATCGATTCGTCGAGGAGAGCAAGCGCCCACCTGGCACAAAGAAGGAGCGCGATCCGCAAAAGCATCCGGCCGTCCATCCGCCGAAAGATCTCACGAGCGGCAGCCAGCCGCGCTAACGCGACGGCTTAGCCTTTTGCCACTTCACTCATCATTTGTTCCAATCCTGCGCGCAGCTTCGCCGGATCCGAAGACGGCGGACTGAAAACGACGCGCGTGACGCCGACTGCGGCGAGCGCCTTGAGCGACTCGGCGCGCGGCGCCGCCATCGCGGAGAACTCGATCGCGCCGGGGTCGCGGCGGGCTTTTTTGGCTTCCTCGTGCACGAACGCGAACAGCTCTTTGAGCTTGGCCGGATCGGTGACTGTCGGAAAGAAACCGTCGCCGTATTTGCCCGCGCGCCGCGCGGCGGCCGGCGAATGGCCGCCGACGTGAATCGGGATGCCGTTTTTCTGAATTGGCTTCGGAAAGCTTTTCACATCGTGAAAATGAAAATGCTTGCCGTGGAAGCTCGCGACGTCGTCGCGCCACAGCGCGCGCATCGCCTGGATCGATTCGTCCGTGCGCGCCCCGCGAACATTGTACCCGCCGCCGAGTGAGTCGAATTCTTCCTTCATCCAGCCGCTGCCGATCCCGACCATCATCCGGCCCTTCGACAGGAGATCGAGCGTGGCGAGCTGCTTGGCCAGGTAGAGCGGATGGCGCTGCGGCAGGATGATCACGCCGGTCGAGAATTTCAGCCGTGTTGTGAGCGCGGCCGCGTAGGCGAGCGGAATCAGCGGATCCGGAATCGGCACTTCGTCGCCGCCGGGCATCGAGCCGTCCTTCGAGCCGGGATACGGCATGTGCGGCTGCGGGATGACGACGTGCTCGACCGTCCAGATTGATTCGAAGCCCAGTTGCTCGCAGTCGCGGGCAAGCTGCGCGAAGAGTTCCGGCCGGCTGAAACGGCCTGAATTGGCGAAGATAATTCCTGCTTTCAAAGGTGATTCTCCGGCGCTTGGCTCAATAGTTCGAGACGTCGCTGACTTAATTGGAACGCAGCTTGCCGACTCTTGACCTGGGCCGCGCCTCGCAGACTCGGCCGCCCCCTGTGCTCGCTTCGCTACGCTCCGCTAGTGTCGCGCGATGACTTCGTTGCCGAGTTTCTCGAGGCCGCGCGACAGGGCCTCCTTGTCGAAACCCGGCGGCGCGAGGATCACGCGCTGGATGCCGACGTCCTGCAACGGTTTGATCGCATCGGGCTTGGCGCTGCCGATGCACGATAGCTCGATCGTTGCGGCGTCGCGTCCGGCCTTCGCGGCCTCGGTGCGCATCAGCGCGAGCAGTTCTTTGAGCTTGGCCGCATCGCTGAGCGCCGGGAAAAAACCGTCACCGAGCCGTCCCGCGCGGCGCGCCGCCGCCGGTGAATGGCCGCCGATATGAATCGGCACGCCCGCCGCCTGCGCCGGCTTGGGATAGCTTATCACCGGGCCGAAATCGAAGTGCTTACCGTGAAAGCTCGACGGATTCTCGCGCCACAGACTGCGCATCGATTTGATCGCCTCGTCGGTCCGCGCGCCGCGCGTATGAAAGTCCAGTCCGAGCGCGTCGAACTCCTCCTTGAGCCAGCCCGAGCCAATTCCCAGGATGGTGCGGCCGCCCGAGAGCACGTCGAGCGTCGCCATCTCTTTCGCGACATAGAGCGGATGGCGCTGCGGCAGGATCATCACACCGGTCGCGAGTTTCACCGTTTTGGTCAACGCCGCAACAAAGCTCAGGGGCAAGAGCGGATCGGGAATCGCGATGTCCTCGCCGCCGGGAATCTTGCCGTCCTTCGAGTACGGATACGGCGTCTGATAGCCCTTCGGAATCACGACGTGCTCGACCGTCCAGAGCGACTCGAAGCCGCAGTTCTCGGCGGTCACCGCCAGATGGGCCAGCAGATCAGGATTACTGAAGGGCCCGGAATTAACGAACATCAGTCCGAACTTCATGAGAGCTCCTCGCAAAGCCAGCCGAGAGTATTACTGTTGTTTCGCCCAGCCGGTCTCGTAGGGCGCGGACATCCGGATGATCGCGCGCAGATGCTGATACTTCCACTCACCGTTGATCTTTACGTAGTCGTCTTCGTAACGGCAGGCGAGCCAGCGCGCGTCGTTTTTCTCGCGGAAGGTAAAGGGCCCGACTAGGTACCAACTCGCATGAGCGCGATCGCCGTTGACGACAATCTGCGGATTGAAGACGTTGTGCTGGGAAAAACTGATGAGCTTTTTGAAGCCCTCGAAGAGCTGGCGAATCGCCGCGTGACCCTTGGCCTGGCCGAAGTCGCCGCCCTCCCAGATGCCGTCCTCGGCAAAAATTTTCCAGATGCGATCGGGGTTGTGGTCGTCGTCGCAGATGTCGCAGTAGAACGCCTTGAGCCGCTTGATCGCCTCGACATCTTCGAGTTCCGTGATGCGTTTTTCGAGCGCCGCGTCCGCCATAGCTGAATCCTCCAGAATGGGTATATCTATCCGCGACCTTAAGCCGCCCGCGCGACAGTCGTCAAACACCCCGGGTAGCGGCTGAGGGTTAGAGGTGCCATCGGGCGGAGTAGGCTTTGCAGACAGCTTCCAGCATCGACCTGTATTCCTGCTCGACATCGATGTGAAGGCTTCTTGGATCGTTAGGATTTGGAATAAACGGCGTGTTCACATTGTCGATGAACGCCGGGATCAGCAGCACATAGTCATACCCAACAATGTGAGTGTGTCCCGGAGCGCGCGTTGGCAATTGACGGAACTTAGCAACTGTCTTGGCTGGGTCCTTGGGCCGATTCACGCTCACCGCCCAGTGAAAGTCCTTCCACAACTTCTGGTCGCCTGACGATAATCGCGGCAGTATCTGCTTGTCGAATTTAGCCTCGTTTCCCCGATACCTCGACTTAATCCGGTCCGGCACATTAAGTACACGCTCGGCCACCCCGAAGATTACCGTTGCGATGAGCACGGCTTCGGCCTTCGCTCTATGCAATACCTGCAGAGCTTCGTTGAGATCATCGAATCTGGCGTACAGATTACGATGCGCCGTGATCACGGATTTGTTTTCGACACAAACCCGCAGCTTTCCGAGATCGGGGTTACCTGCCGAGTCGGGCTCACCGACTAAAACGTCGATTTTTCGATTGCGTGCTCCCGGAGTGCGTACGTTCAACCAAGAGGTTATTTTTCCTGAGGCGAAATCCGCTTCAAATGGGACGCAACTTTCGCGCAAATCCTTCAGAAGTAGAGTGCCTATAATGTCCGAATGATCTTCGAGGCGGTGATCGTGGAAGCCCCGCTGCTTGATTTGTGTGACGACCTCGTCGAAGGGTGTGCTCATCGGTGCGTGATGCTTTCAGCGCGACCCTGCAATTCCAGCCGGATCTGCAAACCTGTTCTCCGCGGGTGTAGCCGAAGCAGATCGCCCGGAAGCGGGAGCGCTTTCAGCGCGCTACTTTGCAGTCGCAAGAAGCCATTGGCTGCGCGTTGGCAATGCTCATTCAGCCATTGCGCGGCGACCGGGGAATTCAGGTATCCGCACAAGCGCCCGATGTCGTCAGGGACTTTAGGGACGACATAGTAAACGGAGTGGCGCGGAACGAGTGTTCCGGCCTGGTCTATCCAAAACTTCGGCTTTTGCGTGATATCCTTACATAGGATTTTCGGCCGCAGAATGTCGGGCAACGGTGGTGTCTCATGAAAGGCGTACCACGGTTTGCGTCTCGCGCAAGTGCGACCCTCGAGTCGTTTGCGGATATGGGACCGTCGCAAATAGCCTCCCAGTGCGCCGAGACGACGTTCGGGCAATAGCGAACCATGGAGCGAGTAAGGAAGGAGCATCGAGTACGTGGAAGCAGATGGACCGTTGTCTGTGACCGAAGTTAATTCGCGACCGCTCATGGTAGGTAGAGCGAATTTGCGGAGTTCGTCGTTAAGCAATGCCGTCTCGCGAACGAATACCTCGTCGGCGCCGGTCGCTACTCCACAACTCACTCGGATGCAGATATCTTGGAGCGAAAGGCCATCAGTGCAGTCTTCACGCGCTCCGCTGATAATCGGCATCCAGGAATTGCCGTCGTTACTCAGTAGGCAGTATTGAGTCGTCCCACCACGCGTTCGCACCAACGAAGGTTTTGACCGCTTGCGGTTAACGACGGTTGTGATTGTTGGATAGGTAACCAAGCCTTCGAAAGCCGTTTCTGCAACTAACTCAATTTCTTCTACCTGAAGCGAACCCAAGATGCGTCGCAGCGGGCTTGCACTGGATACATACAAGAATTTCTCCGGCGTAATGAACGTGAGTATGCCATCGGGCGTCAGGCTCTTGAGCGCACGCTCGAAGAACAGCATATATAGATCGAAGCGACCGTGCGCGGTCATATATGCGGCACGAAACTGCTGCTTTTCGCTCTCGGAGAGGCTGTAGATTGATACGTACGGCGGATTGCCAACGATGAAATCGAACGTCTCCACGGGATCGAGAAGAAAGTCCGCGTCGCGTATTTGGACGCTCTTGATCCCGGCGAACGCTGCTCGCGCGTAGCGGGCCCGCCCCGGTTCGGACTCGATCCCGACCATCTTTGGCGGCGCCACGCCTTTTTTCGCGCACCAACGCAGAACCCCTGCCAGGAATGCGCCGGTTCCGCATCCGGGATCGAGCAGACTGTTGCTCTGCGTGGGTGGCCTCGTTCGGAACAGGCGGTCCACCATCTGGTCCACGATTTCCGGCGGAGTCGGCACAAACCCTCTCACGTCAGCCTCCTGGCCGAACAACTGCATCGATCTTCGTCGCCCATTGATTTATGAGAGAGCCGGGTTATAGGCAATGGTTTGCGTCATTCACGTATTCTCGACGCGGAGGCGGGTGAGCACCAGCGTCTTGATCAGCCACTTGCCGCCGAGTTTTTCGTAGGTCTCGTGATAGTGGCCCCAGCCGTGCATCGTCTTGTAGCGTGAGCCTTCGGGCCAGTAGATCAGATCTTCCATCGCGAAGATCGCGCGCGCCGCGGTCGGCGAGGTGATCTCGACTTCGGCCATGTGGCCGTGATGAATCGAGACGGCGCGCTCGACGACGCTGCGCACTAAGGCCACGACATTAGCGGCGCCGGCGGCCTTCCAGTCACTCGAATCGGCGGAGGCCGGGGTGTAATCGACGGTCGCATCGGGGGCAAAGACCGCGGTGAAGCCGGCCCAGTCCTTCATGTCCATGCAGCGGAAATAACGCGCCTTGACCTGCCGGATCTCTTCGATCGCGAGCAAGCGTTCAATGTCGGTCATGGCCTTGGTCCTCCTGGCGAAGATGATCGGGAAAGTTATCACAGCTTGACGCACATCCGTTCATCCTCGGCGGCGCCGCGCGTACTAAGATTCTTGACGCACGTCGCAGACTCCTTTGCTCGCTCCGCTCGGCAGCCCTCGCTCCGCTAGTGTTTCAGCGCTTGTTCGGGCCTCCGGCTCCGGCTAATTAAGGATCATCATGGATATTGGAAAAATCGGCATCTGGTTCTTTCTCGACGGGATGGACGCGGCGGCGAGCGTCGAGTTCGTCCGCAAGGTCGAAAAACTCGGCTACGGCGCGATGTGGATTCCCGAGGCGGTCGGCCGCGAGCCGTTCGCACATAGCGCTTATCTCGCCGCCCATACCGAGCGCCTGGTCTTCGCCACCGGTATCGCGAATATCTGGGCGCGCGATCCGATCACGATGTCGGCGGCTTCAAAGACGGTCGCCGAATTGTCAGGCGGGCGCTTCCTGCTCGGGATCGGCGTGAGCCACAAGCCGCTGGTGAACAATCTGCGCGGGCACAGCTACGACAAACCCTACAGCTACATGAAGGATTATTTGCCGAAGATGAAGAGCGCGCTCTATCGCGCGCCGGCAGCGAAGGAGGAGGTGCCGGTGGTGATCGCCGCGTTGCATCCGAAGATGCTCGCACTGGCGGCGGAGCAGACCCAGGGGACCCATACCTATTTCGTCCCGCCGGAGCATACCGCGAAGGCGCGCGCGGCGATCGGCCCTAAGCCGTGGATCTGCGCGGCGCAGGCGGTAATCCTCGAAACCGATCCGGCCAAGGCGCGCGCCGCCGCCCGCACCTATATGAAGACCTATGTGCCGCGCTTGCCGAACTACACGAACAATCTCAAAGCGCTGGGATGGGCCGACAAGGAATTCGCGAACGGCGGCAGCGACGCGCTGGTTGACGCGATCGTGGCTTGGGGCAGCGCCGACAAAATTCGCGATCGCATCGACGCGCACCTCAAGGCCGGCGCCACGCACGTCTGTATCCTGCCGCTTCGCGTGGATAGCGAAGCACTCCCTGATCCGCGCGTGATGGAAGCGCTCGCCCCCAAGCAATAACACTAGGCGGAGTGAGGCCCTGCGAACGAAGCCGAGCAGGCGAGTCTGCGAGCTGCGTTCAAATTAAGTTTTGAGGAATCCGGCTGTGAACGATCCCCGTACTGGATTCCTGCGCCGCGCCGCCTTGGCCGTCGCGCTCTTTCTCACGCCAGGCGCACTTGGCTGCGGACCCTCTCAGGAGGAGGTCCGGCAAGAGCTTCATCAGGCGAATGAGGCGCAAGCGAAAGCCGAGCACGCCGAGGAAGCCGCGCGCCAGGCTCAAGCCGCAGCGGCCGCCGCGACCGCGGCGGCCGACAAGGCGCGCAAGGATGTCGACGCGGCGACTGTCGAGATCAACCGCGTCGCCGATCATGTCGCTCAGCTGAATCGCGAACGCGATGACCAGTCAGATGACGAGGGTGACCGGTAGCTCAGTTTGCGCGGCATCGAGCCGAAGCTAAGCGCCTCGGCTCGATGATCCCGCCTCGATGAGCCGCCGCGCCTCGGAGCATCTATTTGTGCCGATGGGCGGCCCCGGCAGCGCCCGGCGACAGGTGCGCGATGAAGCCATGCGCGACATTGCTGCTATCGGTGTAGCGCCCCGCGATATAGCCGTTGTCATTGATGCCGTTGAGACTGGTCTGCGTGGCCCCGGGGTAGTCGTAAGTGAACGAACTCGCCGGGTGATTCAGGAAGTAGACGAAGCCGTGAACGACTCCGCCGCTGTCATAATAACGGCCAACGACTATGTTCTTGTTGTTGAGGCCGTGCGGGACTGTCGAGACCGAGCCCACGGGATCGAATGTAGTGACCGTGCCATTGGCCGCGCGCATGTACCCGTGACATCCGCAAGTTGCTTCCAATGTTAGCGGGTCGGTGGTGCTGTAGGTGCCGACAGCGACGTCGCCATTATTGATTGCGGTCGCGAAGTCACCTGCCGCGCCGCTAACGTCGAAGTCCGTCTCCACTCCACTCACTACGACAAACGATTCATTGTGGACAGTAGCGGTGGCGGCGCCAAACTCGCCTGCCAGATCACCCTGATCGTTGATGCCAAAAGCCGCTGTGAAGGCGCTTCCGGCTGCACTCACGTCGAAGGTAGTAAAAGTTCCGCTGTTCAGCGTGAAACCATGGAAGACGCCGTTCGCATCGAGGTAATCGCCCGCCATGGTGTTGGAATTGTTCATCTGATCCGGTTGGGTGAAGGTTACCGCGTTGGGGTCCATCTGCGGGATGATAAAGGCGCCGCCAAACGGACGATACCCAACCTCAGCCCCGGCTGCGGTATTCAAGTCGAAATCGGTGTTGCCCGAATTGTTAACGTCTTGAACGCGAGTGCCGATCACACCGGCGGCCGGATAATCAATTTTCGGAATCACGATTTTGATCGCTGGGCTGCCGCCGGCATAGCCATAATCCGGAATCATCAGCAGAACGGCGGCAACACCGAATAAAAGGAGTTGTTTGAGACCCATCGTTAAACCTACCAGTTTAGAAATCGATTATGCTAATCTGCATGTCTAAACGTGCTTCGAGAGAAATTAACTCAGTCTAACTGAACAGTCAAGCCGTAATCATAACTACACGCGACACCTCGCAGTTACACCTAGAGCTCAGGTTTTGCGCGACTGAAGAGATGTTTGGAGACAGCGGATCGTAATCTAGTCAGAAAAGAGACGCATCAGCTCTATTTGGAGAGCAGCAACATCCGTTCGATTTCGTCGTGCAGCAGGCCATTGGAGGCGACGAAGCCCTTGAGCTTCACCGACGCCTGATTGAAACGGATCGCTTTGCCGTCGAGATCGGTGACGCGCCCGCCAGCCTCGATCACCAGTGCGGCACCCGAGGCGATGTCCCATTCGCTCTTTGGCGTCAGCGTGAAAGTCGCGTCGGCGCGACCAGCGGCGACCAACGCGAGCTTATAGGCGACGCTGCCGATCGGGTCGATCTTGATGCGATGCTCGTAGCCCTTCCACTCCCCGCGCGAGGTTTCGCTGCGGCTGGCGAGCACCGTCGCGTGATCGAGCGACGGCCGCGGCGTGACCGCGGCAGGTTGGCCGTTGAGGGTCACTCCCGCGCCGCGCGCGCCGGCAAAGAGCTCGTCGCGGATCGGATTGTAGGTGACACCAACGACCGGGACGCCCTGCTCGGCCAGCGCGATCGCGACGACGAACTCAGGAATCCCCTTGATGAATTCCTTGGTGCCGTCCAGCGGATCGACGATCCAGACCCGGTCGTGACGCAGGCGCGCGCCGTCGTCGGCGGTCTCCTCGGAGAGCCAGCCGTAGCCGGGAAAGCCGTCGTGCAGGAGTTCCTTCAGCTTGTGATCGGCTTCGAAATCCGCCGTCGTGACGGGATTGTCCTTGCCCTTTTGATCGATCGTGAAGCCGCGATCCCGATAGTGGCGCCGCAGGATTTCGCCGGCCTCAAGCGCCGCGGCCTCTGCGGCCTTGAGCTCGCGGGCAAATTCATGAGTGGTGGTAGAGACCGTTCGAGGGTTTTCAATCTTCGACATGATGTGACGACGATACTATCTGAGGCGCGTGTCTGATTCAGGACGCTTTCTTCGGCTGGATCCTTATTTTGCCGCAGTCTCGCGGACTCGCTTGCGCGGCTTTGCTGAGGCTCTGCCTGATCGTCGCCGCACTTTTTCATACGCAGCCAACAGTTCACTCATCATCCGCTCGCGCTGTTCGTACAACCGGCGCGGCGGCCGCGGCTTGCGCCGCGCGAGTGCGTACGCGGTGATCAGCGGCAGCGCGACCGTCGAATCAACGTAGCAGACCACCGAATCGGGCAACCGTTCGGGATCGATCTTGCCCCAGCTCACCGCCTCGTTCGGCGTCGCACCCGAGAGGCCGCCGGTATCCGGCCGCGCGTCGGTGACCTGCAGGAAGTAGTCGTGACCCTTCTCCGCCACGCCCATCACCTCCTGAATCTGCGGCTCGGTTTGGAGCACGAAGTTCTTCGGCGAGCCGCCGCCGAGGATGAAGACGCTGCTGTTCAGGCCGTGCGACTTCGCCGCATAGACGATCGCCGCGGTCTCGTTGACGTCGCTGAGCGGATCGATCCGCAGCTGGTAGCCTTCGAGTTCGAGCAGCGCGAGGTTCATCCCGATCGACGAATCGCCGGGCGACGAGGTGTAGACCGGCACGGCGTATTCATGCGCCGCGGCCAGGATCGAGCGCCGCTTGAGCTTGAGGACGCGCTCGCGCTCGGCGACGTAACGGCCGGCGCGATAATGAAATTCCGCGGTGCCCATCGGATGCTGAAACTCCTCATTGCGCGCCAGTTCGCGGAAAAAGGCGTCGGTCGAGAGCAGCACGTGGTAGTCGAAAAAAATATCGTAGATGCGCACGACGCCCGCCTTGCGCAGCGCTACGTCGTCGGTCTCGGCTGAGCCCTGATACATCTTGAGGCCGATCCCGAAATGCGTATCGTGATATAGATTGGCGCCGGTCGAGACGATCCAGTCAATAAAACCGTTTTCGATGAGCGGGATGAGGCACGACATGCCGAGCCCGGCCGGGGTCAACGCGCCGGTGATGCTCATCCCGACGACGGCGTCGGCCGCCAGCATCTTTTCGGCGAACAGCCGGCAAGCCTCGCGCAGGCGGCGGCCGTTGTAGGCCAAAAAGGCCGTATCGATCAGCTCGGCCGCGGTCATGTCGCCGCGCACAGGACGCGGCTCGATCGCCGCGCCGCTCAGGAAGCGGTTATTCTTCTTCGCTGCGGACATAGGGTTGCGGCCTCCGGCGAGGTTGCGGTCGCACGAATCCTAACGACAGGATCGGCGCGAGGCTAGTTGAACCGAGCACAGCAGTCCGCGCGCAAGATTAGACGGCCGCAAACGGAGCGGGGCGGCTCGATTGAGCCGCCCCGCGCATCATTCATTCATTTATAGAGCTTATGGGATATACGCGGTCAGGCGCGCCCGTGACGCAGGAGCTTGCCCGGCGTCGCCCCGGTGCAATTGCCCTCGCTGAAGGTCTCGACGCCGTTGACGATGATCGAGCGGTAGCCCTTCGAGCGCTGCACCCGCCGCCATTCGCCGCCCGGCAGATCGTGGACGATCTCGCCGACCCAGTCCGGCTCGATCCCGAGGCCGTTGAGGTCATACACCACGACATCCGCCGCAGCGCCCTCGCGCAGCACGCCGCGATCGCGGAAGCCCGCCGCGTGCGCAGGCAGCGCCGACATGCGGTAGTGCGCCTCTTCGAGCGTGATGCGCTGTTCGTCGCGCACCAGCCAGCGCAGGAAATCGGTCGTGAACGCCCCGCCGGTGAAGAACTTGGTGTGCGCTCCGCCGTCCGAAACGCCGGGGAAGGTGAACTGCGAGTTGTTGATGATCTCGGCCATGTACTCGGGGTTGAAACCGCGATTGGGGCCGAGGAATTCAGCCTTGAGGCCGGTCGCCACGGCGATATCGAGCATCGCTTCGATCGGATGCTTGCCCTCTTCCATCCCAATCTGGCCGAGCGACTTGCCGACATGCTTTTCGAGCTCTTCGTTATTCTCGACCCACTGCACGATCAGATGCTTCGGATGGCCGCCGACGCCGGCCTGGATCGCCTTGAAGTTCATGTCGCAGTTGTCGTTGGCGTGGACGACCGCTGCGCGCCGCGCCGGATCCTGCATCTTGGCGAGCTTCTCTTCTTTCGTGCCGATTGTCAGGTCGCGCCATTCGGGCAGCGTGTCATAGAGGTTCCAGTTCTCGAGTGTGAAGGCGAAGCCGCTGCGGACCGTGCCTGCCTGACCGAAGATCTGACGCCCCTTCGCGCGGTTGCGTTCGACGAAGCGCATGCTGCGGCGATGGATTTCCGGGTTGGCGCGCGTCGGGATGATCGCCTGCCAGAGGATCGGCCGCTGCGATTCGTCCGCCAGCTTCTCGACGAAGGCCAGGTCATGGCGCGCGTCGCCGGTGCCCTGTGTGATCTCCATGAAACCTTCGTCACGCCGGCGCAGCACGCGGCCGAGGTTCAGGATGTCCTCGTCGCACATCGTGTCGGTGACCATCGGTGAGCCGTCAAAGTCGGCCTGCACCGAATTCGGTCCGAGCCGCTGAATCGAGAAGCCGCAGAGCCCCGCGTCCATCCCTTCGTCGAGCAGCCGCGCCATCTCGACCCGCTCCTGCTCGGTCGCCGGCCGCGTCTTCGCCGCCTCGAGGCCCATCACGTAGGTCATCAGCGAGGCGGTCGGCATGTACTGGATGCAGTTGACGCCCTTGGGGGTCCGATCCAATGAATCGAGATACTGCGGGATGGTCTCCCAATCCCACTTGATCCCGGCCTTCATCGACGCGAAGGGAATCGCCTCGGTGCGCGTCATCGTGAGCATCGAGCGCTCGATGAACTCAGGCTTGCAGGGCGCGAAGCCGAAGCCGCAGTTACCGAGCACCAGCGACGTCACGCCGTGCCATCCGGAGATCGTGCAGTAAGGATCCCAGCGGATTTGCGCGTCGTAATGGGTGTGCAGATCGACGAAGCCTGGCGCGACGATCAGGCCGTTGGCGTCGATCACCTTTTTGGCAAAGCCCGGCGAGCGTCCGCCGAGCTGGGCGACCTTGCCGTCTTTGATCCAGACGTCGCCCTGGTAGCGCGGGACGCGCGTGCCATCGACGATCGTGCCACCCTTGATTTGGATATCGTAATCAGCCATTTGCGGTTCCCTCCTCGATTGGTAAGGACTGCCTCGATTGGTAGGACTGGGCGTCCTGACTTTTACATAACCGTTATAGATTCCAACACCAGATTTGCTTATAGCAAAAAGCAGCCCCGTTTCACCAGCGCTCAAAGCAGAGCGCCGAAGCTGCTGGTCACCAGCGCGCCGGGGTTCGGGATGGTTTGCGGCGTGACAAATCCCGGCGCGTTGCGGGTTGGATTCTCGACGAAGCGCTGCGCGACATCGGCCATGTATGGGTCGCTATTGCCGGCAAGCGTCTGAAGCACAGTCAGCGCGCCTGAGGTGCCGATATCGCCGAGGATCTGCGCGGCCAACATCTGGTCGCCGAGGTTGGCGCTGACGGCCCAGGTGGTCGCGTCCCCGAGCCCCGCGGCGGGGTTGCCTAGTACGCGCTGTATCTTATCGACTTCAGCCTGGAGGCAAGTGCTGGGCGACGCGGCGAGCTGAGCCTGAAGTGCAGCAAGCTGACTCTGATAAAACGGCGCGTACTGAGGTTGCGTGCTCACGTTCGCATAACTGCCGCCGCTCCAGGCGTAAACCACGGGCCAGACCGTGGTGCAATAGCCGTACACTTGCGGGTACGCCAGATAAGCGTGGACGACCAGTTCAGAGGTGCCGTTGCCGAGCAAATCTTGCACCCCGCTGGTAACGTCGTCGCTGGCATCCGGCAATGCGGCATCCAGGGCGTTCCATTGGAAGCCGGCCGAGGTTAGATCGACGATGTCAATGTCGGAGGATGCGCAATGACCGGCGATTAAGGTGAGATTGCCGGAGTTGCGGAAGTTGGCGAATTTTATCGCACAGACCATCCCTTCGGTACTGCCGAGATTGGTGATGAATGTCCGCACGGTATCGATCGGCGGGGGATTCGCCGCAAGGCTAGGCGAGGCGCTAGTTGACCAGTTGTATGACGATAGTGGCGACGGAACCGACGTCGGCAGCGGCGACGGAACAGTCGTGGGCATCGCCGCTGCGAACAGTAGCGATGGGACCAGCGCCAGGAAGACTGAGAAGCCGATAGTTAGCTTGTTCATTAGAGTACTCAATCGACCTCAAAGGCCGCCCGGGTTGGAAATTGTTTGCTGCTCCACGGGATCGGGCTGAGTTTGGCCGAAAGAGAGGTCGGTCTGTGCGGCAGCCGCGACAACCGGGTTGCTATCACTAGCTAGTGTTTGGAGCGAGCTTATCGCCTGCGAAGTTCCGATATCAGCGAGAATTGAGGCAGCGAATTCCCGCACGCTGGGATCACTGCTACTTGCCCATGTCGTCGCGTTTGACAACCCCGCAGTGGGTGTGCCAAGCACTCGCTGCAGTTTGTCGATTTCAGCCTGAAGGCAATCGCTCGGTAAAGTCGTGTATTGATTTTGCAGCGATGCAAGGAGTTGTTGGTAGAATGGCTGGTACTGAGCCTGCGTGCTGACATAACTGTAGCTAGTGCCGGTCCAGGCATAGATCACTGGCCAACTGCTCGCACAATGGCTTGAGCCCTGGTAGTCGGTAATCTGGCTATAAACTACAAGCTCCACGCCGCCATTATGCAGCACGTCCTGGGGTCCGGTGCCAACGTCGCTGCTGGAGTCTCTAAAACCGTCCGTTTCATTCCATACAAAACCGGCTGTGGTTCTATCTACAATATCGATCTCAGAGCTACAACCTCCTAAATCGCCGGGGTTTGCCAGCAACGTCAGATTTCCGGTCGATGGGTTGAGGGGAACGAACTTAAACGCGCACAAGTTGTCCGCCTGGAAACCGTCCACGTTCTGTATAAATGTAGTCACCACCGCGAGCGGCGGGGGATTGGCCGCCAAATTAGGCGAGGCGCTTATCGCCCAATTGTACGAGGACAGCGGCGGGACTGGAGTTGGAGTCGGCGTGGTCTGCGCAAATAGTAGGGTTGGCGTGAGCAGCGCGTAGAGTGTGATTAACTTTAGACTCTTATGCACGGACTTCACCAAATCTTTCAGTTGCCGGGTCACCGTCCGTAAGTATAAAACCGGTGGGATCGGTGATCGAGACACTATTGACCGTGATCGTAGGAATTTTCTGAGTGAGGTGTGCGCAGAGCGCAATTGTCTGCGGGGCGGACTCAGAACCGATCGGCTCGCGGCCAAAAGTCCGGGTCCAGTTGATCGGGCTCGAACTCGTAGTGATCGCCTCGAGCGTCTGGGCGTGCGCCCGCACCGCGAACAGGAGGCAGGCAGTAGCCGACAGAGATAAGATGAAGGCGCCGCCAGGCGAATGACGAAATAGTCTATTTAGTTGCCGAAGGGCGCGGGGGGGTGCGATGCATGCCTCTATACTCCGCCAGAAGCTTGGCTTCTACACCATTCGTTAGCAACCAAGCAACAATCGGACAGCAAAGCAAGCGGCGGTAGCTCCACAATCGCTCAATTATCCAGGCTTCCGAGCTCGCTCCTTTATTGAAGCCCCATTAACTCCTGGAAGTTACTCGCGTAAAAGCGGTCTTTCGCTGACTCGCTGATACCCGCCATCGATTCCTCGAAACGCTTGAGCGGATTGCGCCCGCCCTCGATATGCGGATAGTCCGACGAGAACAGGAAGAGTTCTTCGCCGCCCTGCTCGATAATCCAGCCCGCCGGTTCGGTTGGATGGGGCGTAAACTTGAGCTGACGGCGGACGTAATCCGACGCCTTCATCGGCAGCGCGAGGCCGGGCTCGGTGCGGGCGAAGGCATTCTGCGCGACATCGAGACGCTTGAGCCACGGCACGACCCACAGCGCGCCGAGTTCGATGACGCCGCCGCGCAAGCGCGGAAACTGCTCGAAGGTGCCGTCGAGCACCATCGCGCTGAGAAAGGGTTCGGCCGATCCGTGGAGCATCATGAACTCCTTGGAATCGACGTCCTCACCACCGCCGAGAAAGCCTCTGCGCGGGCCGCGGCCGTTGTTGCGATATTCGTTGGGCATCGGGGTTTCGCCCGCGCCGACGTGCAGCATGAAGGGGACGTTGGCCTCCTGCAGACGGCCCCACACCCTGTCGAAATCCGGATGACTGGGAGACTTGTCGCCGGCCGGATGCGCCGGAATCCAGAAGGTGCCGCAGCCGGCCTTGAGCCCCTCGTCGATCTCGCGCTCGGCGCGGCGGGCGTCGTCGAGCGGGAGAAAGCCCGCCGCGATCATGCGCTTGTCGCTCTTGCAGAAATCGACCATCGCGCGGTTCAGCGCCCGAGCACCGCCGTAGAGCAGGTCCGGGTCATGCTCGCGTTGCTTGAAGGTCCCCCAGAACTGGCTCATCGCAAGCGAGCTGAAGACCACCTGCCGGTTGAAACCGAGAAGGTCCAACGCGCGGACGCGTTCGTCCGGATCGAAGGCGCCGAGCGCCTCCCAGCCCTTGATGAACATGAAATTCTTCTCGATCTCGACTTCGTCCCAATGGCTCGCGTCGAATTTACCCTTGAACGCGTGATCGACCATGGTGCCGGACTTCGAGAAATCCAGTGGTTTGAGCAGTTCGCGGGTCTTAGCGTCGGCATACTCGGCCAGCCAGCCGGCTGGCTCCATCAGATGAGCGTCGGCGTCGTTATAGACGCGTCCTTCGGCGTACGGCATCGGTTCGGTTCCTCCCTGACTAGCCTGCGGTGAGGCGCTTTATCTGGATAGTAACACTTCTCGCCGAGTGCAAGAGTAAATTAGTTGAGCATCAGGGAGTTCGAGCATGGATCAACCGAACGCGCCGTCGTCCGACAGCTCCTCGCGCGAGCGCGAGGAAAGCTCTTTCGCGAGTGATGTCGCCTTCACCCCCGCAGTCAAAGCCTTTCAGGAGCGTCGCGGCTCGCGCACGGCCTATCACAAGATGGAGCAGACGCGCGGCTGGCATACGACGATAACGGCCGATCTCGCAGACTTCATCGCCGAGCGCGACAGCGTCTACCTGGCAACCGCCAATGCCACCTGCCAGCCTTACGTGCAGCATCGCGGCGGCCCTAAGGGCTTCATTCGCGTGATCGATGATCACACGCTCGGTTTTGCCGATTACGCCGGCAATCGGCAATACATAACCACCGGCAACCTGGCCGAGAATGATCGCGCCTTCCTCTTCCTGATGGACTATGCCAACTCGCGGCGCTTCAAGATCTGGGGCCGGGCACGAATCGTCGAGGACGATTCTGAGCTGATCGCGCGGCTGATGCCCGACGATTACGCGGCCAAGCCCGAGCAGGCGATCATCTTCAAAGTCGAGGCTTGGGACACGAACTGCCATCAGCATATTCCACGCAAGCTCGACGCTGCCGACGTGGTCCCAGCGTTTGAGCATCTGCAGGCGCGCGTCGCGCAACTCGAAGCGGAAAATGCGCGACTCCGTGAGAACCTCACGCGCAAATAGGTAAGAGCGTCGCAAAGGTGCTATGCTCGCGGCGGAGGAGCAGCCTATTATGGTTGAGAAGATAATTGATCTAATCGGGATCTCATCGAACTCGATCGAGGACGCGGTGCAACTCGCGCTGGCGCGGGCGGGCGTCACGATCAAGGGCATCAATCACGCGCACATCGAGGACATCTCCGCCAAGGTCGAGAATAACCAGGTCACGCAATGGAGAGTGGTGCTGAAGGCGGCGTTCGAGGTTCGCGATCAACTACACGAATAGCGGGCCTATGCACGAATAACGTGCTTGCGTTGACCGGACCGGAAAGCTGGGCACTCGTCTAGAGCGCCGGCAGGCCGGTATCAGCGCCAGGCAAGGAACCGATCGGACACCGCCAAACCGACGCTGCACGCGCGGTTATAGTCGAGTAGTCCGGTCCAGAAAGACAGGAATATGCCAGAAGCAAAAGTAGCCGAATCGCAGGCCCACGTAACCGCGCCGCAGGCCAAAGTAGCCGAGGTCCATCCGGGGATTTACGAGATTTTTCTGCCGCTGCCGATGCGGCCGACGATCATCAATGTTTACCTGGTGGATTGTCACGGCGCGTGGGCGCTGGTCGACACCGGGATGAACACCCCCGATAGCATCGCGACGCTGGAAGCCGCCTTCATGCAGGTCGGCGCGAAACTCGAAAATCTCAACACCCTTATCGGGACCCATCATCACGTCGATCACTTCGGCAGTTCCGCGACGATCAAGGATCGCAGCGGCGCGCGCACCTACCTCCACGACCTCGAGGTCGAGCGAGTCAACCGGATGCTGACCTTCGGACCGCCGTCGGCGCGGCCTGATGCCGTCGAGTTTTTCCGCACCCACGGCTTCCCGATTGACGACCATCCGCCCGAGGGGATGCGGCCGATGTGGTTCGGCAGCAATATGTACAACCCGCTGCCGCAACCGGATCAGTATCTCAACGACGGCGACGTCATCCGCGTCGGGGACCGCGAATTCGAGGTGATTTGGACGCCCGGTCACGCGCCGGGCCATTGCGTCATTTATATGCGCAAGGAGAAGGTGCTGATCGTCGGCGATCACCTGTTGCCCAAGATCACGCCGCACGTCGGCCTTTACCCTTCACTCCCATCGGGCAATCCGCTTGGTGACTTCATCCGATCGCAGCTCAAGATTCAGCGTTTCGATGTCGAACTGGTGTTGCCGGCGCACGGCGGCGTTTTTCACGACCATCGCCATCGCGCGAATCAGCTAATCGAGCATCATCGCTATCGCGAGGCCGAGATGCTGGATTTGGTCAAGCGCAAGCCGCTGTGCGCCTTCGATGTCGCCCAGCAGATTTTCGGCGGCGAGGAGCGGCCGATTTTTCACGTGATGGCGGCGACCTTCGAGACGTTGGCCCATCTCGAACTCGCACGTATCGAAGGGCGTGCCCGTCGTACCGAGCGCGATGGCCGCGCACTCTATCAGACGGTGTAATTCAAAGGTGTAGCTTTACGATCGCGAGCGCAGCGCTGAGTAGGTTCATACTGTTGGACTCGGGACGGCCTCGACACCGTCCCGAGTTTTTCTTACCGAAACTTGCGGCACTCAGCCGGCCTGCGTGATCCGCGCGCGATGGCCGCGGCGCGACGGCGCCGTGATCTTGCCGCTGCGGACCACGGGCGAACGTCGCGCCAACCGCCGCGTGGAGACCCCGGCCAGTTGCTGGTTGCGCCACTCGCGCAGACCTGACCGCAGATATTCCGGCTCGATCCCCAAAGTTTCGCAGACGGTCTCGAACGAAAATGGCCCTTCGCCGCGATCGATACAAAGCCATTGCTCGGCTTCGGCGAAGGCGCGCTTGCGCGGCCCGTTATGCGCGTCGGCGTTATTCTGGAAGCAATGCAATGCATCCTCGAGCACCGCCATCATCAGACGCTTGACGGGAGCTATCGCGCTGTCGTCGCGCCGCGAGTCGTAGTACTGCTCGGGAGTGATAATCTCCGGAACGAAAATTGAACCCAGAGCGCTATTTTCCCAATCCATCGTCAAACCACCCACTTTCGCCGGTCATGGTCGCAAGCTCGACGTGCCGGCCACTGCCAAAGAGATTAAGCATCGGAACGCTTGCGCGGCCTGCTTAAGCAATTTAGATGCCGAAATACTGCGGACCGCGTTAGGCATCATTATCATCCTGCATCCCCGCAAGAATACGCGCTCAAAGCTCGGTAAATGCTGCGCTTCGGTTATGGTTTCGCTAAGTTTTTTGCGATCTGCGAAGGTAGCCATGATGCTGAACTGCCGCATTTGTGGCGTTTCAGAAAATCGAAGCGACAAGTTTCTAACAGGTATACGCGGCTGGTTGACGGGCCGCGAGCAGCTCGTTGTATCGAAAGACAAGCCGGTAAATAGGCCCTAAACTGTACGGAAGATTTACTTGGTCAGCAAAGAACTGCCCAGCAATTATCGCGGCCGTTCACTGTACCGGAGCGCGAGTTGCGTGCTGCCATTGGGCAGGAAAAATCGCGCCCAACGGATGACTTTGAACAGTCGGAAGGATTACTGCAGCGGTCCGGAATCGCCCCCCGACGGACCGGGACCCAGCTTGCGCTCTTCCAGCCGGAAGGTCAGCACGTCATTTAGGCAGGTGGCGCGAGACTCGCCAGCTTCGAGCAGCGTCAGCTTCTCGATCGGATTGACGTCGAGATGGAAGCAGATGAAGTTGATCAGTGCGGCGCCGCGCAGCCCGCGCTCCTCGACCAGCGAGCGCCATAGCGACTCCGCGCTGCTACCCAGGAAGCGGACGAGCAGGTCGCGCAGGTTTTCCATCGCGAGCGGATCGAGGTCGAGCCGGCCGGACGGCACCGGCCGCCACTCGACCTCGGCCGTGCGATACGGATGATCGCGCATCTCGTGCACAACCTTGAACTCCGCGAGGCCCTCGAGGATCAGGTCGTAACGGCCGTCCGGCAGCCGCTTCATCGCGCCGATACGGCCCGCGCAGCCGATCTCATAAAGATCGGGATTGGCGTAATAGTCGCGCTCCCAGTTGCCCTTGAGCATGGTCATTCCGATGAGCCCGTGGCTCGAGCTGACGTCGGCGATCATCTCGCGATAACGCGGCTCGAAGATATGCAGCGGTGCTAGTACGCCGGGGAACAGCACGAAGTTGGGCAGCGGAAAGATCGGGATGATGCTCGGAAGCTCCGCCATGCGCGGCCTCTGTGCCGAGATTAGGGCCGAATCCCATCGCGAATCAAGCCGCCGCGCCCGGCTAGTCGTGCAAGAACGCGCGACCGGGTATGCCTTCTATTTGAGTGGAGCGGCGGGCAACTGCACCGCGACGGCATCGCCGGGCGCCCCGCGCATCGCGGGACCGGCTTCGAACCTGTTTGTGCAGGGTCGTAAAGTTCGGTCGAAGAGAAATCCGTGAAGCTGCAGAAGTTGGGATCGCCGCACCACTGCCGGTTGTGGACATTCGCGATCACGCCACCGGCGATCAGAATCTTGCCGGCATTCGGCCCGGAAGCGATCGTTATCGCGATATGCTGGGTGCGCGGCGCGTGGAGCGGCGGTCCCGCGATGAATCTGTTCGTTGCGGGATCGTAGAGCTCAGTGAAGGACAGCGTATCGCGATCGTTCTGCTGACCACCGACGATTAAAATCTTGCCGATGTTGGGACCCGACGAAATAACGGTCGCGGTATGCGAGGCGCGGGGGCGGAGAGACCGTCGATTAGGTTTGGGCCCCGCACGAACCTGTTTGTCGCTGGATCGTAAAGCTCGGTTGTCTGTCGGGCACCCCAGTCAGCAAATCCCCCCGCCACCAGCACTTTGCCGCGGTTTGAGCCGAGCCCGATGACAATTGCGGCCGCTCCGGTCCGCTCGTTTCTCATGCGTGGTCGCGAGAGCGTAAATCGATTCAAAAGTGGATTGTAAAGCTCAACTACATGATCGGAATCGCGGCGGCCGGTTTCGCCGCCCACGATCAGGATCTGCCCCCACGTTGGCGGATTCGACCCCGCTCGAGCCGCAAGAACGTAGAGTGGGCTCCCGAGAATCAGCACGACAACAGCACCGGCGGCTGTTTTCAAAAATAACCGCCGTGGCTCTGTACTCATCAATTACTTGTCCGTCGCACTATTCTGACCAACTCCTCTCAACGCTTCGAGAAAAGCGCCTCCTCTTGCCCCCGCCGATATTCCAAACCTCCAAGAGATCGGCGGCTGTGATGAGTTTTATCATACGCAGAACTCAAGTAAGAGAACTGTCCAGCGGCGCCTATGTAATCGCCTTGATTGAGCAATCTGAGCAATGTTGAATCAATAAACGCGGCCCGTCGCAAGTTAAAGGCTCGGCTGACGAGGGCATCAAATTGGTTCTGAGTCAGCGGAACCCGCACGTGATCGTTGACCTCGCGCTCCGGCGCGCGCACGTCTTCCCTGAAAAGCTCTTCAATCTGCGAATCGGTGAGTCCGTTCTTGAACTTCGCTTCGGCGGAGTTATGAGGGTTCATCCTTCCCAAATGAACCAAATGACCAACCCCAATACTCGTGTTCTCCGCTCCATCGTGATCGTAAAGGACGCGACTATATCCTTCCATACGTGGAGCTTTCAGAAAATCAAACAAACTTCCGCTGGCGCGCATACTACTCGGTATGGTGAAGGACCCCAGCGCGCGAATGGTATTATTGCCCGGTTCGATGAGACCGCTCTGCGGAAAACCGCGGCGTTGCTGGAAATCCCGTATCGCGCCAAGGGTTTCGCTGCCGACCCACCGTCCACAGAGATGAAACGAGTGCTACGCCGATCTGCAACGATCTGTATGTTGAGCTGCCCCTGCACCGTCTTGACGTCGTCGTCGCGGTTGACGGCGCCTTTTCGCGCATCTCCCACCGAATCATCGATGCCTCTGTTCAAAATGTCCCTGCAATATCGCCGCTCCTTCTTGAAGATGCGCGAGGCTGGCACGATTGCGCTGTTCGCATCAGGGTGAAGCACTTCACCCAGGCTCGACGCGCGAGCGCTACACAGCGGCGGCGCGGGCCGCTAGACTGCTCGAACCGTCGCGACGCGTCGCCGCAGGAAGTAGCCGTTAATGAAAACCCCGTGGGCGAGCTTTGAACGCGAAACGCTGGACAACCTGCGCGCGCTCATCCGGCTCGACACCACCAACCCGCCCGGCAATGAGCGCTGTGCGGCCGACTACCTCGCCTCCGCGCTGACCGCGGCGGGCCTGCCGGCGACGATCGTCGAAGCGGCGCCGACGCGGGCCAATCTGATCGCGCGACTCGGCGGCAACGATCGCGCGCTCGGGCCGCTGATGCTCTCCTCGCACACCGACGTCGTGCCGGTCGAGGCGTCGCGCTGGAGCCACGCCCCCTTCGGCGCCGAGGTCGCCGACGGCTGCGTCTGGGGCCGCGGCGCGATCGACATGAAGTCGAAGTGCGCGATGGACCTCGGCCTGATGATCGCATTGAAGCGCGCCGGGGTCGCGCTCGAACGCGATCTGATCTTCGCCGCAGTGGCCGACGAAGAGGCCGGCTCCGAACTCGGCGCGCGCTTCCTGGTCGAGCATCATCCCGAACTCGTGCGCGCCGGCTTCGTGCTCAATGAGACCGGCGGCTTCACGCTCTTTATGGGCGAGCGGCGCTTCTATCCGATCCAGGTTGCGGAGAAGGGTTTCGTCACGGTGCGGATGACGGTGACGGGTGCGCCGGGGCACGGCTCGATGCCGCGTTCGGACACCGCGATCGCCTGGATGGCCGAGCTGATCACGCGCATCACGCAAACCCCGATGCGCCGCCGGCTCACGCCGCTGATGCGCGCGACCTTCGCCGATCTCGGGATCAGTCCCGACAAGGCGCCGCCGCTCTTCCGCCCGATGATGTCCAATACGGTTACGCCGACCATCCTGCGCGCGGGCTACAAAGACAACGTGATTCCGGGCGAGGCCTCGGTGATTCTCGACGGCCGCACGCTACCGGGCGAAGACGAGCGCGGCTTTCTCGCCGAGTTGCGCACAATCGTCGGCGCCGAACCGATCCTCGAGGTCGTGAAATCGGCGCCGCCTGCCGAGGCCAGCCACGACACTCCTCTGTTCCGACTAATCAAGGCGCACACCGAGGCCGCCGATCCCGGCTCTCGCGCGATTCCCTGGATGCTGCCCGGGGCGACTGACAGTAAGTTCTACGCGCAGCTCGGCGCGGTCTGTTACGGCTTCGCCCCGGTGCGGCTTGATCCCAAGATGCCCTTCGGCGCGCTCTATCACGGCAACGACGAGCGGATGCCGATCGCGGGCCTGATGTGGGGACTCAAGCTCTATACTGACGTCGTGCTGGCGTTCCTGGGCGTCTCCCGCGAAGACGTCTTCGCGGCATGACCCCTCACGCTCTCCAGGGTAGAGGGATAAAGAAGGCGCGGCGCGATCGCTAAGTATGCCTGCGAACGGAGGCTAATTGTCGTCGGGGGCGGGCGGCGCCGAGCTGGCCGCCTGATCCGGTGGCGGCGCGCCGCCCTCTGGCGTGAAGGTGACGAGCAGGCGATCGGGCTTGGTCAGTGGCACCACCGCAAAGCGGCTCACGGGCGTGGTGTTGACGGTGATCCGCGTGCCGCCATCGGCGCTCTGGATCAGGCAGTCACGGAAGATCGATTTGTCGAAGGTTATATGGCTGCCGAGGGCAGTGGCGGGCGTCACGCCCTTGAGATCGAGCGTCAGGGTCGACGAGCCGTTCTGGTTATCCATACTGTCGTCGTAGGCCACCGGCCCGGTCAGATCGAGAATTACTGACATCGGGGGATCAGCCGACGAGAGCCGAATGGTGCGTAGCGTTGCAGGACCCGGCTTGGTTGGCGCGGCCGCGGCGTCGGCGGCCGGCGTGGCGGGCTTAGGTTGCAGGATCGGCAAACCATCCGGGCCGTAGGCGGCATCGCCATTCGAGGCCAGGTTCTCGAGACTCTCATGGACCGCGATGTGATTCGCATTCAGATCGTCGGGGCTGAAGCCGCTCTCGGCCAACACCAGCTTGAGCGGATCTTCTTCGGGGTCGAGCGGCTGATGCAGCTTGGCGAGCTCTTTGTCCGCCTCGGCGGCAAACTTGGTGTTCGGGAAATTCTGCTTGAGCGCGCTGAAGGCCTGCGCCGCCGAGTATTTCTTGCCCTGCTTCTCGAGCGTGCGGCCCAGATGGTAGAGCGCGTCGGGGGCGACCGGCGTATCGGGATAGAGCGCCATCAGCTCGGCCATCCGCGATTCCGCGGCTTTGTAGTTCGCGCGCGAGAAGTAGTAGTCGCCGATCACATACTCGTGCCGCGCGAGCATCTCGCGGCAAATCGCGACCTGCTCCTGGGCGAGCTGGGCAAAGTTGCTTTCGGGGAAACGCCGTTCGATGGTCTGAAACTGTTCGAGCGCGAGTTCGGTGTGGGTTTGATCCTGGTCGGGCCGCCCAATTTGCGTGTAGTGCGCCATCGCCAGATAGTACGAGGCCTCTTCAATGTGCGAGCTGGTCGGATGCATCCGCACGAAATCATTCAGCGAGCCGATCGATTCGGCGTAGTTGTGGCTCTTGTAGTAGGCCAGGCCGATGTTGAGCTCGGCCTCTTCGGCGTAGGGGCTGAAGGGATATTGATCGATCAGCTTCTGATAGTCGTCAATCGCCGGCTGATAGAAGTGTTGGGTATATTCGTTGGTCGCCTTGACGTAATAGTTCTCTCCGCTCGGCGGTTTGCGCGTGGCGCAGCCTGTGAGCGCAAGGGCGATCACCCCGGCGGCGATGAATCCGGCATGCTTCATAGGGACTTGGGAAAGGTTAGGGATCGAGGCCGGACAAGGCAAGCTCGTCCGCTTGTTCTATGCCCCGATGTCGTGGGCAGAGGAGACAGTGTCGGCAGCGTGGCAACCGGTCTGTAATTCTTTCACACCATCTTAGTTTGGCTCCTGCCGTCCGGGCTAAACCGTCGAGTTCCGCATTGCAAAGTCTGCGGCCGTGATGGCCATCAATTTGCTAAAGATATCGGCGAGTTTCCGGATGCTCGGCACGCGGCTGCCGGAAGACAAATGAAGCTGCAAGCTCAGGCGGTTTTCGTCATACAGCGGGTCCGAGCCCGCACCATGGGCCGACCAGGGAGTTAATCTGATGCGAGTGCTATTGGTCCATCCGGGGCCGCTCATGTACAGCGAGCTGTACCTGCGGCTGGAACCGCTGGGGTTGGAGCGGGTTGCGGCAGCCGTCCGCGCCGCCGGCCACGAAGTGCAGATTCTCGATTTGCAGATTTTTAACCATGCCGATTTTTATCAGACGCTGGCGAGTTTCGATCCGTCGGCGGTGGGCTTTTCGTTGAATTATCTGGCCAACGTGCCGGAGGTAATCGAGCTGGCGGAAGGCGTCCGGCGCCTGCTCAAGCAATGCGCGGTATTCGTCGGCGGCCATAGCGCTTCATTTATCGCCGATGAACTGCTCGAGCATAGCGCGGCGATCGACTGCGTGCTGCGCGGCGAGGGCGAAGGCGCGACGCCGCTGCTGCTCGAGGGAATCGCGGGTGGTGGCAGCCTGGCCAAGGTGCCCGGCGCGATCACCCGCGACGGCCCGGGCCCGCCGCCCAAGCTGCTGGAAAATCTCGACCGCCATTTTCCGGCGCGCGACTTGACCCGCCGGCGCGATAAATATTTTATCGGCGTGCTCGACCCCTGCGCCTCAATCGAATTCTCACGCGGATGCCCGTGGGACTGCTCGTTCTGCAGCGCCTGGACCTTCTACGGCCGCAGCTATCGCAAGTCCTCGCCCGAGGCAATCGCCGAGGACATGCGTTCGATCAACGAGCCCAACGCCTTCATCGTGGACGACGTCGCTTTCGTCCACGCGGAGGATGGCTTCGCGATTGGTCACGAGATCGAGAAACGCAAACTCAGGAAATCCTACTATCTGGAGACCCGCACCGACGTCTTGTGCCGGAATTTCGAAGTCTTCGAGTACTGGCGGCGGCTGGGTCTCCGCTACATGTTCCTGGGGCTCGAGGCGATCGAGGAAAGCGAACTCAAGGCTCATCGCAAACGCTCGTCCTCCAATACTAATCTCAAGGCGCTCGAACTGGCGCGCAAACTCGGCGTCATCGTCGCGGTCAACCTGATCGCCGATCCCTCATGGGACGAGCAGCGCTTCGCGGCGGTGCGGGATTGGGCCCTGGCAATTCCCGAAGTCGTCCATCTGACCGTGGCGACGCCCTATCCCGGCACTGAGATCTGGTTTACCGAATCGCGCAAGCTGACCACGCTCGATTATCGCCTGTTTGACATCCAGCACGCGGTCTTGCCGACGCGGCTTCCGCTCCAGCGCTTCTACCAGGAGCTGGTCAAGACTCAGGAGGTGCTCAATCGCAAGTTTCTCGGCTGGGGAGGCTTAAAGAAAGTGGCCCCGATTGCCGCTCGGCTGGCTCTTCAGAGGCGCACCAATTTCCTGCGCATGTTGTGGAAGTTCAAGGATATCTGCAACCCCGGACGCCAATACGCCGACCATTTTCGCGAGGTCCGCTATACGATGCGGCCGCCGAGCCTGCACTCCGAGGCCCGCCCCGGTCCTGACGATCTATACGTGCATAACCCACGCCCGTCGGGCGCGGACAAGATCGCCGACGCCGAACCGCTCTAAAGGTCGAGGCTCCAGCGGCGCTCAACTTTCCACCGTGTGCTAGATTCATCGCGCCGCCGGGCAAAGAATCGGAGCGCCCGACGCAAGAGGAAGCGCCAAAAAGGAAGTTCGCCATGGACGAAGCCCTCGATCGTGAAATTGTTGAAGCGGTGCGCCGCTTCGTCGACCGCGACGTCATCCCGGTCGCGACCGAACTGGAACACGCCGACGAGTACCCGCACGCGCTGGTCGCGAAGATGAAAGAGCTCGGGCTCTTCGGCGCGACTATCCCAGTCGAGCACGGCGGTCTCGGGCTGAGCTTCGTCAGCTACGCGCGGATCATGAGCGAACTCTCGCGCGGCTGGATGAGTCTCGCGGGCGTGATCAACAGCCATCTGATCATGGGCCACGTGATCGCAAATCATGGGACCGCCGAACAGCAACGGCGCTTTTTGCCCGCGATGGCCGCCGGCGAGAAGCGCGGCGGCCTCGCCCTGACCGAACCGCACGCCGGCAGCGACGTCCAGTCGATCCGCACGGCCGCGACCCGCGCCGGCGATAATTACGTGCTCAACGGCAGCAAGATGTTCATCACCAACGCCCGCTACGGCACGATGCTCGCCGTCGCCGCCAAGACCGATCCCAAGGCCGAACCGGCCTACGCAGGAATCAGCCTCTTCGCGGTCGAGAAGAACGCGCACGGGCCGACCGTCAGCCGCCAGCTCAAGAAACTCGGCTACAAGGGCATCGACACCTGTGAGGTCCAGCTTGAGGAGCTCGACGTGCCCGCGGCCAATCTGATCGGCGGACGCGAGGGTCAGGGCTTCAAGCAGGTGATGAGCGCGCTCGAAGTCGGCCGGATCAACGTGGCCGCGCGTGCGGTCGGCGTCGGCCAGGCAGCCTTCGACAACGCGATTCGCTATGCGCAGCAGCGGACGGCTTTCGGCAAGCCCATCGCGCAGCATCAGGCGGTGCAGCTGATGCTCGCCGACATGGGGACGCGTCTGCAGGCGTCGCGCCTGATGGTCGAGCATGCGGCGCAAAAAAAAGACGCCGGCGAACGTTGCGACGTCGAAGCCGGGATGGCCAAGCTGTTCGCCTCGGAGGCCTGCGCGAAGATCACGCTCGACGCGCTACGGGTGCTCGGCGGCTACGGCTACATGGCGGAATTTCCGGTCGAGCGCTTCTATCGCGACGCCCCGCTGATGATGATCGGCGAAGGCACCAACGAGATTCAGGCATTAGTGATCGCGCGCGGCCTGCTCGCGCGCAACAAAGTCTGAGGCCAAGGTAGCTTTGCTCGGCGAAAGAGTAGCGCTCGAAGAGCGCCCGTGCGCGAGCGGTTCGAGCATGTGCCACAACACCTGTCGGCTGCGCTTCATCCGACGGTGCTAAGAACCTTCAACATTTCAAGAGCGTCCTTTATTTTTGGCTTCAACCATGCGAATACGCTCTCCGTGAATGAGCCGCCGGACAGGAACTGATCGGCGGTTTCCGTTTGTCCGCGCCATTCGTAACCACCGCCTTGTCCAAGCAACTTCCAGGCGCCGAATCGCTTCTCGTCTAGCGCCGAGAAGCCGCCTGATGGCCGTTGCACATATACAAAGAACTGGAGGCCAACTCCAGGACTTACTTGTTGGAAGAAATCCGCGTTGTCATCGGCCGCCAAGCCCCATTCGATCGTGGTCGATCCCAGCGTCGGATGTTTCGCGCCGTCGCGAAGGCCGCGCTCCGCGAAGTGACCTCGACTCAGCGGTTTCGACCACCAGGTGTAGTCACTAAACTCTGGTAATAAATCAATCTGTTTTCTTATGAAGTCCGTCAATTCCTCTAATTTTCCGTAAAGGTCTTTTGACAAAAAGGGACTGAGAGTATCTAAGTCGCCGCGATTGAGATCCGTCATGCGCCTCTCCGATAGAAAATGTGAAAATTCGCCGATTAAGTCGTTCACGATTCCGACAAAGCCAGGACTTCCTTGGCGAGCCTCTTCCAGCCAGGCGTAAACCGATCTCCAGTAGCAGAAAGATCTGATCGTAGAGCCGTATTTCGAGTGCGTGAGAAAGCCTTCTGGAACTAGAGTATGGTGAGTCAAAAAGACTAAAGCGCCATCCGGTACCTTCTTGGTCAACCATTGGCCGTATTTTTGAAGTTGGTCGTATTCCTGCTTAATTCCTTCTTCGCTAGTAACAGCGAGTGTGTGTGAGTGTGTGAATCCCGCATTGATCTTATTCTCGAGGAGGATAATAGGTTTATCGCTATCGTTCGCGAAAACCGATATGTCCGGTTTCTCGGAAATGCCGCCAAGGGCCTTCTGGGTTCGCCATTCGAGCTTCTCTGCATTCGCTAGTTTCTTGGCCAGTGCTTCGCGCTTGGCGCCAGTGTTTTTCGGGCAATTGTCCTTCAGAAGGACGTCAAATATGAATTTGCGCGCTAGAGTAGCGTCTCGCGACAGCAGATCCGCCAGCGCTTCGGTCAGGAAATTTTCCAGCTTGGAGCGGTTCTCATTCTCCTGGTATTTGTACAGTCGGCTGTAGATTGACAAGCTTCCGATTCTCCTGCCTGCAGGGCCGTTCGTAACATCTATGCCCCTAGCACTAGCACAAATAGGTCCTAATCGGAATTGAATCCCGGACTCATCCTCTATCGCGGCGTGAGTCGAGAGGAGCCGAAGTACGGCAAGGTGAACAAACGCCAAAGATTGGTTGGGCCGGTGAGCGGTGCGCTTGCTGCCACGGAGGCGATGAGCTGATCCATCTCGGAGATTGGCTCCGTCCCGAAGACCAGGTCCCAAAAGGGCGTCGTCACCCCGAGGCATCGTTGCGGCTCGCGCCGATGATGAATCAGGTGACGCGCGCGCATCCAGGTCTCGAGACTGCCGCGCGGCCGGCAGAAGTGCATCCGGTAGTGCAAGACCTCGTAGGCCGCGAAGCCCAGCGTCAGACCAGCGAAGAAGATCATCCCAGGCGACCAGCCGAAGGCGGCGAGACCAGCTATCCAGATGACGGCCAAGGGCCGCCAGGCGCGGACGACAAATACCGCATGCGGATCGCGATGATGAACGGCGTGACGGGCCGAGACCGCAGTCGTGCACAGGTGGCTCAGCCAGCCGTGGATCAGGTATTCGAGCAGGGTCCAGCTCAGCAGGCCCGTCACGAGGATGGCGGCGTCTTCCACCATATATCGAAGTTTAACGCTTCCCCAACGCTTGGCACAGTAAGTTGTTTGAACAATGGCTTACTCGAATGAAGCGGCCTGCCGGGAATTTGCGGCCAATGTATTTAACGGTATCAAATTCGCGGGCTTTCTGCTCTACTGGAAGGTCAGATCGCTCACTGTGGAGCACGAATCGCGGACGGTCGCGAGCTTGAATTTCGGCTTCCAGTTATCGTCTGAAAGCTAGTAGGGATTAACCGCAGGCAGTCAGAAGCGATTGCGCGGTACAAGCCATCCAGGAGGGATGCATGGGCAAGACGATCGCCGCGATCGCGTGTGGCGTGGTGTTGGGTATAGCAATCGCCTTCGCCAACGCCGGCGCTTTCCAGTTTCCATGGGGTTCAGACGCGGGCCAGCCGCCGCCAGCCGCGCAGCCCATAACGCAGCATCAGCCGGCGCCCGCCAACGCGCCGGAGCCGAACGAGACTCCGGCCGTTGCAGTTGCGATACCGTCATGGGCGCCGCTCGTTAAACGGGTGATGCCCGAGGTCGTAAACGTTGCGATTACCGAGGAGGTTAAGCAGGCCGGATTCGGTGGACAGGAAGGAGGCCCTGGTGACGAGGGCGGTGGTCAGGAAGAGCCGGGTCCGGGACCAGGGGGTCCGGGCGCGGGACCGGAAGGACCTGGAGGGCCGGGCGGAGGAAATCCGTTTGGTCAGGGAAACCCGTTTGGGGGCGGCGGGGGCGATCCTTTCGAGCAATTCCGCCATTTCTTCGGGCAGATGCCGCATAACTTCAAGGAGCATGGCCTCGGCTCAGGCGTCATCATCAGCCCGGACGGCTACATCCTGACCAATAATCACGTCGCCGGTCATGCCGACGAAATTCTCGTCACGCTGAACGACAAGCGTGAATTCAAGGCCAAAGTGATCGGCAAGGATTCCAAGACCGATCTCGCGTTGATTAAGATTGACACCAAGCAACCGCTGCCCTACGCGACGCTGGGCTCTTCGAGCAAAGTTGAGATCGGCGATCCGGTGATGGCGATCGGCAGCCCGTTCGGCTTCAATCTGACCGTAACCGCGGGCATCGTCAGCGCTAAAGGGCGCGCACTGGGGGGCAACTACGACGATTTCATTCAGACCGACGCCTCGATCAATCCGGGCAATTCCGGTGGCCCGCTGTTCGACGCGCAGGGGCGTGTGATCGGAATCAATACGGCCATCTATAGCAGTACGGGCAGCAACGCCGGGATCGGCTTTGCGATTCCGATCGATCTCGTCAAGACCGTGATGGAACAGCTCAAGACGCACGGCAAGGTCGTGCGCGGATGGCTGGGCGTCGAGATTCAGGAAGTAACGCCGGCACTGGCGAAATCCTTCGGTCTGACGACGCCGAACGGCGCGTTGGTCGCCGGCGTTGACAAGGAAGGTCCGGCCGGCCAGGCGGGAATCCAGCAGGGTGACATCATTACCAAGTTCGACGGCGCCACGGTGCACGACGAGCATGAGTTGCCGGAGTTAGTCGCGCAGACGCCGCTCGGCAAAACCGTGCCGGTCGAGGTGATCCGCGAGGGCAAGCACGTCACGCTGACGGCGACGATCAAGGAGCTCAAGGATAAGCAGCTCGCCAGCGCCGAGGGTGAAACGGGGGCAGGCAGCAACTGGGGTTTGACCGTGCAGGACCTCACTCCCGAGATTGGCCAACAGCTTGGAATCGATAACCCTAAAGGCGTGGTCGTCCGCAGCGTCCGGCCGGATTCGCCGGCCGCAGAGGCCGGGCTGCAAGCCGGGGACGTCATCCTGCAGGTCGATAACACCAAGGTGGCTTCGGCCGACGGCTTCGCCGACGCGGCGAAGGGTGCGCAGAAGGAGAAGAAGTCTTCTCGTTTGCTGGTGCAGCGGGGGAAATCCACGATTTATACGGTGATCAGTTCGGAAGGCTAGTTATTCATCCGCCCGCCGTTTTGCGGCGGGTGTGAGATTGGTCAGCACTAAAAACGCGGGCGGATGTTCTCCGCCCGCGTTTTTTGTTATGGCATCGAAAAGCCGCGGCGCGTCGTGCATCGCATCGAGCGAAAGGAAACCGAGCAGTGAAAGCAACGCCGCCGCCGCGACCAGGACGAAGCACACAGCCGCGCTCGATCGGATTGGCCGGAGCATCACGCGGCGGGCGCCCGCGGGGCAAGAGCAGCCGCCGCGACCGGCTGATTCTGATCGCGATTATTATCATCGCCGCATTGTTTATCCTGCGGCGAACCACGCGGCTCGCGCGGATGGGCCGGGTGACAAATTCGCACGCGCTCGCGGCCGCCGTCGCGCCCTCCAACGCAGCGATCCCGCCGCCGGGCGCCGGCCGGGCGCTCGGTTAATTCCAACAAAGCCCGGCCATAATCAGCGGAGTCGTTCCTGATGCCGAACTACGTCCTTGCGATCGATCAGGGCACGACCGGGACGACCGCGCTCGTGTTTGACGGCGACGGCCGGATTCGCGGGCGCGCCTACGGCGAAATCCGCCAGTTCTATCCGCATCCCGGATGGGTCGAGCACGACGCCGAGGAGATTTATCGCTCGGTCATCCGGCGCGGGCGCGAGGCGCTCGCCGCCGCGAAAGTAAAGTCGCGCGAGCTCGCCACAATCGGCATCACCAACCAGCGCGAGACCTTCGTCGTCTGGGAGCGGCGCAGCGGCCGCCCGGTGCATCGCGCGATCGTCTGGCAGTGCCGGCGCAGCGCGGAAATCTGCACCCGGCTGCGCGAGCGCGAAGAGGAAATCGGCCGCGCCACCGGCCTGCTCGCGGACCCCTATTTTTCCGGCACCAAGCTCGCGTGGCTGCTCGATCGCGATCGCGGTCTGCTCAGGCGGCGCGCTGCGCGCGGCGAACTCTGCTTCGGCACTATCGATAGCTGGCTGCTCTTCAAGCTCTCGCGCGGCGCGGCGTTCGTTACTGACTACACCAATGCCTCGCGTACGATGCTGATGAATCTCGAGCGGCGGGAATGGGACGCCACGATGCTCGATATGCTCGACGTGCCGGAAGCGATGCTGCCGCGGCTGGTCGAATCGCGCGGGCCGCTGGCCGAGGCGGCGCGCGGGAAGCTCGCCGATCGTGCGATCCCGATCGGCGCGGTAATCGGCGATCAGCAATCCGCGCTGTTCGGCCAGGGATGTGTCCGCGTAGGCGAGACGAAGGCGACCTATGGCACGGGCGCGTTCCTGCTCGCGCATACCGGGACGGCGCGCGCTGTATCGCATCATCGACTCCTGGCGACCGCAGCGCTCGGCGCGCAAGGCGAGCCTGCGTTCGCGCTCGAGGGCTCGGTCTTTATCGCGGGCGCGGCGATCCAGTGGTTGCGCGACGAAGTTGGCTTGTTCAGCAAGTCGGCAGATTCGCTGGGGCTGGCGCGCCAAAGTCATGATCGCACGCAACCCTACATGGTTCCCGCCTTCGTGGGGCTTGGCGCGCCCTGGTGGGACAGCGACGCACGCGGTGCGATTGTGGGAATAACCCGCGGCACGACGCGCGCGGATCTCGTCCGCGCCACGCTCGACAGTATCGCCTATCAGGTGCGCGACGTGCTCGAAGCGATGGCGAAAGACACCGGTCATCGCTTGGCCGAACTGCGGGTGGACGGCGGCGCCTCCGCCAACGACTACCTGATGCAGTTTCAGGCCGACCTTAACGGCGCGCGCGTCGTGCGTCCGCGCATGGTCGAAACCACCGCGCTCGGCGCAGGCCTGCTCGCCGGGCTGACGGCCGGCGTTTGGCGCTCGCTCCGTGAGCTTGCGGAGTTAAGAAAAATCGAACAGGTGTTCAAGCCGCGCATAAAGGCTCAGGAACGGGCGCGGTTGCTCGAGGGCTGGCGCGACGCGATCGCCCGCGTGACGATGAAAACCGGCTAGCGTATGCGTAACGGCTTGATTCGAGTGACGCGCAACCCCTTCGAGGTCCAGCCGACGTCAAAGCCCACCGTATCACCCTGCCGGATCAGATCGATCCCGGGGGCGCGCCCGCCAATTGGCGCGCCAATCACCGCAACAAAGGGAAATTCGAAGTGGATTTCGCGCCCGCTAAAGGAGCGAATCGTGCCGCGCCCGCGCACGCGATCGAGAAACACGATGAGCCCGCGATAAAACCTGCCAACCAGCCGATCATTGTCCGCCGGATCGATTCCCTGCTCGTCAGCATCCGCGATTTCGGCATAGTCAGAGTCAACGGGCAGCGCCGGCGGGCTGTTGCCGCTCATGACGCTTCCGCCAGCAGCGCGTCGAGCTCACCGCGGGCTTCGAGCCCCCGCAACTCATCGTAGCCGCCAATGATGCGGCCGTTGATGAAAATCTCCGGGACGGTGCGACGGCCGCCCGCGCGTTCGACCATCGCCTCACGCAGCGCCGGATCTTCGCCGACATCGATCTCTTCAAAGGCCACGCCCTTATGCTCCAGTAGCGCCTTCGCGCCAAAACAAAAAGGGCAATAACTGGTGGTGTAAACCTCAATCTTGGCCACGGACAAATCCCCGGCATTCATTTTCCGGTGTGCGCGCGTCAGGCGCAAGCGCTCTCACCCATCGGGAGAGGCTACGGTAACGGTACTAGATCGACGCGGGCGCGCGCTGCCGCACCGAGCGCTTCGAGCGCGCCCGCCGCGACGATGAGGTGGCCGTTGGCGCAGAGCTCGGCGTCAGCCCGCACGGCGCGAAAGCCTTCGCGGTTCTCGATCGCGAGCAGAAAGGCCGAGCACCGCTCCGGCGCCGGCGCGCCCGCGATCGCCGTCACGACGCGCCGCCGCTTGATCGGCGCAAGGTCAGCGACCGCGGCGCCATAGTAAGGGCCGCCGTCGAACGGATCGATCTGCTCGAGGTATTTCATGCCGGCCTGTTCAAGCAGCCGCACCGCACCGCGCGTCTCCTCGCCGACCGCTCCCAGCGCCTTCGCCACGTGATCCGGCAGCATAAAAGTATAGAGCGGGGTCTCCGGAAAGAGCGCGCGGATGAACTCCTTGTCGCGGGTCGAGAGTAGGTCAGCCTCCTGGAATGAGAGGCCGGTCATGCGCCGCCCATAATGATCCCAGAAAACGTTGCCATGACCGGGCAGCATCGGCGCGAGCATCTCCGCGAGCACCTCCGGCTCGAAGCGCTTCAGATGCCGCCCCATGTAGAGGAATCGCACCCAGGAGATCTGTTTGCCGACGCGCTCCGGATGGTTGCGCAGCGCGCGGGTGGCGATCAGCCCGCCGAGCTCGGTCGGCCCGTCCATCGAATAGCACAGCCGCAGGTACGGGTGCCGAAAGCTCTTGCGCAGCGTATGCGAATAGCGATCGTCCGAGTTGATCTCGAGGTAGTAATGCGGCGCCGCCGGCGTGCCGTGCTTGCCGATGATCATCGAGGCCGCAACGATACGTTTTGTAGCAATTTCCTCCGCGCAGAAGATATAGAGCGCGCGTGCGCGATCGCGCGTGCGGCCGCGAAACGACTGCGCCGAGCGCTCGAGCGTTGCGCGCAGCTTGGCCGCGTCGGTCGGCAGATTGATCGAGTCGAGCTCGCGCGCCAGCCGCAGCAGCTCGCGATGGTCCTGCGGCCGCGCTTCGCGCAGGAGAAAACTCGGCGCCCCGGGCTCCATGGATTCAGTCTAACACCCGCGTGATTCCCGGCGAATTTGGCTATAACAGGCGATACTTGGCACAACCGTGTCCGACGATTGCTTTACCAAAATCCGTTCGATAGCTTTGCCTTGGGGCTGGCCGATTTGCGGCCAAGGAGGCTGGGGTGATGGAGCTGCCGAAGTGCCAGAAGTGTAACAATGGCACTCTGATTCCACTTTCCGACTACGGACAGGAGGGCGCTTCGGTGATTTTTAAAGCCTGGGCCTGCACCAATCCTGAGTGCGGATTCAGCTTAAGGGTTGATAAGGGCGAAGTCTCCTACGGCCGCCGGATCGAATCCAAACACTGACCACGAGCGGAGCGCTACCGCACGTGGCGGGGACAGGGGGCTGGCGGAGTCTACGAAGCGCCGGCCAAGGTCAGGGATCTGCGAGCCACGCTCCAAGAAAATACCGAGAAATCCGCGCCTCATCGAATCTTCGCGTGACTGCCAACGTCTTCAGGCACGCATGCCGCTACGTCTCCGCTAATGATAGATGTGTGATTCCTGCTCAAGCTCGGGGCTGGAGTCCTGCCCAGCCGGCAGGTAGATCCGCAGCGCGTTCAGCAAGACCTGTTTCTTGATCGGCTTGTTCAGATGCATCGAGCAGCCCGCCGCGATGGTGTCGTTGACGTCCTCGGCCAGCACCGATGCGGTCAGCGCGATGATCGGGATCGGTTCCACCTGATTTTCACTCTCCCACTGGCGCATCAGGCGGGTTGCCATGATGCCGTCCATGCGCGGCATCTGGATGTCCATCAGGACTAGGTCGAAGCGCGTCTGCTTGAACTTTTCCAGCGCCTCCTGGCCATCCCGCGCGAACTCAAGCTCGAAGTGCTCGCGCTTGAGGTAGGCGCTGATGAGCAAGCGGTTGTCCGGCGAGTCCTCAGCGACCAGCACCAGCGGATCCGCCTTCTCCACCGTATAGATTCGCTCGGCTTGTGGCGTCGAATCGATTGGCGTTGGCGCCGCAACCGGCAGTTGAAAGCCGCGGCTATCGATGACGCGGCGGATTGCCGCGAACAGTTCCGTGCGCGTCACCGGCTTGACCAGGTAGGCGTCCAGTCCGGCGTCGTGCAGCGACTTCAGGCTGGACTTCAGATCGTTGGAGGAGAGCATCAGCACCAGCGGTTCGGTGGCGAGCTTGGCCGCGCGAATCCGCATCGCGACCTCTAGGCCGTCCATCTCCGGCATCATCATGTCGAGCAGGACGATGTGATAAGGAAAGCCGGCTTCGAGTGCCAGGCGGATCGCCGCCAACGCCGCCGCCCCGGACTCGGCTTCGGTGATTTCCGCCCCGCAACCCCCGACCATCTCGTGCAGGATCAAGCGGTTGACCGCGTTGTCGTCCACCACCAGAACCCGATAGCCGATCAGGTCAAGCGCCGCGCGCGGCGTCGACGAAATCAGCCGCGGCGCCAGTCCGAAACGCGCGCTGAACAGGAAGCGGCTGCCCTTGCCGACCGCGCTATCCACCCGGATTCGCCCGCCCATCAGCGCGACTAGCCGCTGCGCGATCGCAAGCCCAAGTCCGGTGCCGCCGTATTTGCGCGTGTCCGAGGAATCGGCCTGGGTGAAACTCGCGAAGATCGCTTCGCGTTTGTCCTCAGCGATCCCGACGCCCGTATCCGCAACGCAGAAGAGCAGGTCGCCCGCGCCGCCCGCGGCGGGGTCGGGCCCGATTTCGAGCACGACTTCGCCAACCTCCGTGAACTTCACCGCGTTGCCGATCAGATTGATCAGCACCTGCCGCAAGCGCATCGGATCGCCGATCAGACCCTCCGGCGTTCCGGGCGCGATCCGCGCGGCCAACTCCAGCCCCTTGCCGTGCGCACGCGTCGCGAAGGTCGCGAGGATCTTTTCGACCAGGTTGCCCAGATCAAATTCGATCGTCTCGAGTTGTAGATTTCCGCTCTCGATCTTGGCGAGGTCAAGGATGCTGTTGATCAATTCGAGCAGCGAATTGCCGTTCGCGATCATCACGTCGAGATAATGCCGTTGTTCCTCCGAGAGGTCGGACTCCGATAACAAGTCGGCCATCCCCAGCACCGAGTTCATCGGCGTGCGGATTTCGTGCGACATGCTCGAGAGGAATTCCGACTTTGCACTCGAGGCCGCCAGCGCCCCCTGCGAAACGCTCTCCAGATGGGCCTGACGCTCGGCCAACCGGCGCACATCCCGCATGCTGTAGACGCTTGAAATGATCAGAAAGAAATCCTCGAAAGCGACCCAGCCGGCGTGTTCGAGCCATCGCCACGGCTGGATCGCCATCACGCCAAAGACCGACTGCGGCCAATAGAGGCCGCGCACCAGATCGTCGATAGCGACCACGATAGTCGCCGACACCAGGACCGGCCAGTCGCGATACATGGCGAGAAAGGCGAGGGAGCCGAAGACGTGAAAATGCGTTTCGATCCGTCCGCCGCTCAAATGAATCAGGAGGCCCGACATCAGCATCTGGCCGACCGCGACGATATGCCGCGTGTAGGTCTTGCCGCTGGCCAGGAACGCGAACGCGACCGGCACGAGAGTAATCGCGCCGCCGAGGAGGAGCGCCGCCCAGATGTGCACGTGGGTATAGCTATAAGGTCCGCTCCAGGAGCGCGGCGACAGCCAGAAGGCCGCGGCGATCGCCGCCGCCCATTGCCCCAGCATCAGCCATGCGAACATCCGGTCGGTGCGCCGATAAATTCGTTCGCGACTTTCCTTGTAGAGGACTGCGGCGCGCGTGGCGCTCGCGGGCGTCGCGTCTGCGTCTAGCGCTTGCATATGACCCCCTTTTTTGCCGACGGCGTGCCGAACAGCGCATAGCCGTAAACCCTGCTTGCGACGCGCCGCCGCGCGGACCATCGCTCGCAGTTCCAAAGCGCCGCCATTCCGCAAATCACGGTTGCTAGCCAGACGGCTACTGCGGCGCTCAGAATTATGGCTTTTCGTATCGCCATCGCCCGGGCTTTGGAGCAATGCTTGTGCCCGCGATGGTTTCGCCGATTGGCCAGCTCAGCGCCCACAGCGCCTGAAGAGTGTCCCAAAATCTACCGGAGGCTTGCTCTGCTGTCCGGCGATGCGACGCTCCACGGTCGCCTTCGGTCTTTCTTTTCTTGCGCCGAACCGACTATGGGTTAACTTTTGAACCGCCGCCGCGAGGCTCGGCGCGGCAGTTGAATCCGCAGGATGATGCCCATGAGGATGGCGATCTATCGTGCACAAACCATTGGTTCGATGCTGCGGCCGGCGGCGCTCCGCGACGCGCGCCGCCCGTTTCGCCGCGGTGAACTGTCAGTCGCCGCCTTCAAGCGTATCGAAGATCGCGCGGTGGCCGACGCGATCGCTCTCCAGGAGCGCGTTGGCCTCGAGGTCGTCGGCGACGGTGAGCAGCGGCGCGCGAGCTTCCTCGGATCGTTACGTCCGCCGTTTGCCCGCGAAAAACTCTTGCAGCAACTGGGCGGATTCTGCCGCCATGATCCCGCCGTAGACTTCGATTCGATGATTGAGGCGGCCATCGCGCCCGATGTCGTAGACCGAGCCGAGCGCGCCCGCCTTGTCGTCGCGCGCGCCGTAATAGACCTGCGCGATCCGCGCGTTGAGCAAAGCCCCGACGCACATCACGCACGGCTCGAGCGTGACGTGAAGCGCCGCGCCCTCCAGCCGGTATTCACCTAAATGCGCGCAGGCGTCGCGAATCGCGAGGATCTCCGCATGCGCCGACGGATCACGCATCGCGATTGGCAGGTTATGGCCGGCGCCGATCACGCGACTATCGCGGATCACTAGCGCGCCGACCGGCACTTCACCCTCGCGCGCGCCGCGCTGCGCTTCTTCAAGCGCCGTGAGCATCACCGCGGCGCCGAAGGTCCCGCGCTTCTGGAATTCGGCGACGCGACTATCGTATTCCGCTAGCCTTCGTTCGTGATAATCGTCGCGCGCCATCAGCGGGGTTCCCTGCTGAGCGCGATACCGGTCGCGGATGCGCTCAAGAGTTTTGCAGAATCCCAGCGGAGATTAAATCTGAATAAATCATTTCTGACTAGCGTTGCACGCATTTGACAATTCACTAACACCGGGTTCATCGTTAACTTGGGCAATCAGCCAGACTCTCGAGAGAGGGCTAAGTCCGCTACGCAACTCGCAACAGGAGGTTATCTCATGGCAGCAGTGCGTGTAGTCGCAAATTTTCGCGTGAAGCCCGGCAGATACGCTGACCTTTTCGAGGGCATCAAGGCCGTCAAGAAGATCGCCGAGGGGCTGGGTGCAACCGGAGTCGTGAGCCGGCAGACTATCGGCCCTGAAACCGGGAACGTCTTCGCGGTATTTGTGTACAAGGACCATGCTGCCTACGCCAAAGTAGCCTCCGATCCTGCGGTGACGGGACTCATTGACTCGATGCGCAACAACCCCAACCCGGCTTGGGAGGGGCTTACCGTGTCTTTGAACGAAGAAGTCGCGCTCTGAATTCCGAGAGTCCGGTCCCCATTTTGGCGGAGGCCGGACTCTCTAAAGCTCAAGCGACTAAGACCGCACCTCGCGATTGGCAGGTTGTGGCAGCGCCGATCAACCGATCGGCGCGGATCACGAGCGCGCTAACTGGAACTTGACCGTCGCGCGCCTCAGGCAGGTTCCTTAACAAGCGCGATCCGGATTCCGGATGGCTCCCCGGGCCGGATTCGAACCAGCGACCCGACGGTTAACAGCCGTCTGCTCTACCGACTGAGCTACCGGGGAGTACACGAATCAGACCCTACTTCGTATTCGCCTTGCGCGCCGGAATCAAGAATATCACTCGCCCCGGCCCTGCGGCACTTCGCCCGCGCTGGCGCGCCTGACTTTACTTGGGACGCAGCTCCAAGGGGCGGGCGAGTCCGCGAGCCGCGGCCTTGGTCAAGACTCGCTTGCTCGGCTCCGCGCTGCTCCGCCTAGTGTCCGTGGCGAACCATTGAATCTGGCGCGCGATGCCGTTGAAGATCTCGAGTTCGCGCGCGCGTAAACCGCTGCGGCCGAAGATTTCGCGGATCGTGAACATGATGTGATCGGGATTGTCCTTGGCAAGAAAGCCGATCTGCAGCAACGCTTGCGCAAGCCGATCGAGCATCGCCTGAACGGCTCCCGCCGCCGCAAATTCCTCGACGACCACCGGCGCCGATGGCGCGGTGAGCGCCAGCCGCAGCTCGTACGTCGAGAGCATCACGGCCTGCGCGAGATTCAGCGAGGGGTAGTCCGGATCGGCTGGAATCGTGATCAGGCGAGGGCAGTGCTTGAGGTCGTCGTTGGAGAGGCCGAAGTCTTCCGGGCCAAAAACGATCGCGATCCGGTTCGCGGTGCTCAGGCTCGTCAGTTCCGCCGCAGCCTCCCGCAGCGGCCGCGCCTGGCTGCGATAAGGGCCGGCGTGCGCCGTCGTCCCAACCACGATCGCGCAGTCTGCGACCGCCAACGGCAGGTCGGGATAAGTTGTCGCCGCCGTGTAGACTTCGCCCGCATGCACTGCCATCGCGATTTCCGGCCGCGCGTCGCGGCTTTCCGGCGCGACGAAACGGAGATCGGCGAAACCCATATTTTTGAGCGCGCGCGCCGCCGCCCCCATGTTGCCGGGCGACTTCGGCCGGACCAGCACAAAAGCAAAGCCAGATGCAATCATGCCATCCATTTTTACATGCGCGCGCCGCCTTCGCCCCTTCGATCTGCTCGGGGCGCTGCGCTAAAACTTAGCGTATGAAGATAGTCTCTTTCGGCGACGTCCATATGGCGACGCGCAATCTCGCCCGCATGGGCGCCGTGATGCGCGATACGGACCTCGTGATCGTCTCGGGCGACATCACTAACTTCGGCGGGGCCGACGACGCCCGCAAAGTGCTCGACGACGTGCGGCGCTGCTGTCCGCAGGTGCTCGCGGTGCCCGGCAATCTTGACCAGCCCGAAGTTTTTCCCTGGCTTGAAACTGAAAAGATCGCGCTCCACGGCCGCGGCGTCGTCATCGGCGGGGTCGGCATCTTCGGTTGCGGCGGCTCGAATATCACGCCGTTCGCTACGCCCAGCGAGTTCAGCGAGGCTGAAATCTATGACGCGCTGCGGCGCGGCTATGACGCAGTGTGCAATCAGCGGCCGCTCCTCATGATCTGTCATACGCCGCCGATTGAAACCAAATGTGATCGCCTGGCGGGCGGCAAGGCCGTCGGCAGTCCTGCGGCGCGCAGGTTCATCGAGGAAGTCCGCCCCGACATTTGTATCTCTGGGCACATTCACGAGTCGGCCGGGGTCGATACGATTGGCCCGACCACGATCCTCAACCCTGGCCCCTTTAAGGGTGGCGGCTACGTCGTCGTGATTAGCGACGGCGCACGCCTCGACGCCCGGCTCGAATTTCTTTGACGTTCCGCGCCTCTCGTACGGTGCGCAATCGGTCTTCGTTTGGAGCAGCAAATTCGCGCACGGCTGGCGGTTGATCTTGCCCAACGTTCCGCGTTTGATCCGGCGTGTTATCGTCGGACGGATGCAAGCGTGGGGGCAGCGTGCGCGTATGCGCGGTAAAGGGGTTTGACGCATGGGATTGCCTGACGGTGTGCGCATCCGCTTTGATCATGTATCGATCGCGGCGCACTCGATCGACCGCGGCGTCGCGTGGTTCCAGCGCTACTTCAAGACTCATCCGCGCAACGCCAAGCAGGTCAGTGAGCAGGCGCGCGGCGGCTTCCTCTGGCAGGATTTTTATCTTGGCGGGACGGCGGTTGAGTTTATTGAAGAGTTGCCCGGACGGCAGGACTTCATCGCCGAATTTCTCCGCCGCCGCGGTGAAGGGATGCATCATCTCTCCTTTGAGGTCGACCGTCTCGAGCCCGTCGTGGCCGCGTGCAAGGTGCGCGGTGTCCGCATCGTCGACGAATACGCGCTGGCCGACGGTACGCGGACTGCCTTCATCTCGCCGCGTTCAGCCTTTGGCGCGCTGATCCAGTTCTGGCAGCCGCTCGACTACAATCAGCCAACGCCGCGCCCTGCCGCCGACGGCCGCGTGCGCTTCGATCACATCGCGATCGCGGTGCGCGACCTCGAGCGCGCGATCGCTTTCTTCACTGACAATTTCGGCGCGCAACTCACGACGCCGCCCACCCTGAGTTCGACTCAGGGCAATTTCATGCTCGCCCAAGTTGAAATTCCCGGCCTCAAACTCGAGTTCATTCAAAGCCCCGGCCCCGGCGTCGCAGACGATTTCGTCGCCAGTTTCATCGAGCGTCGCGGCGAGGGGCTGCATCATTTCACGCTCGATGTGAAAGACTTCGACGGCCTGCTCCACCATCTTGCGCGCGACGACGTGCGCACCGTCGGCAAGGAGATTAACTGGCGCGGGGAACGGCAATTCTTCATTTCGCCGCGCGCAGCCTTCGGCACGCTGATCCAGATCTGGGACGGGCTCGCCGGACCGGCGCAAGCCGATGGTTAGCCCGCGGACGCTGTGCTCAAAGTAGTTTTCTTCGACGCCGCCGGCACCTTGATCGCGCCGCGCGCGCCGGTCGGCGCGACCTACGCGCGGATTGCTCACGCCTACGGCATCGACGCCGCCCCCGACGAGGTCAATGCGGGTTTCCGCCGGGCCTTCCACGCCGCCTTGCCGCTCGCCTTCGGTCCCGATCACGAGGCTGGTGAGTTGCGGCGACTCGAGTATCAATGGTGGAGCGACGTCGTCGCCAAAAGCTTCGACGGGCTCGGCGTATTCACTAACTTCGACGCCTACTTTCGTCAGTTATTCGTCTTCTTCAGCGATCCCTCGAATTGGCGAATCGACCCTATGGCGTTGTCAACCCTCGATCAGCTCCGCGCCCGCGGCCTCAAACTGGGCCTGGTCTCGAACTTCGACTATCGCCTCTACCGGATTTTGTCCGGATTAGGTCTCGGCGCGCAGTTTGATTCGATCACGATCTCGTCGGAGGCCGGCTACGCGAAGCCGTCGCCCGAGATTTTCCGCATTGCTATGCGCCAGCACGGAGTGGCCTCTCGCGAGGTGATCCATGTTGGCGACGCGCTCGAGCTCGACGTCGCCGGCGCGCTCGCCGCCGGAATCACGCCGCTTCTGCTCGACCCGTCGGCGCCTGCGCGAACCGCGATCGAAGGGCCGACGGTGCGCATCGCGACTCTCGACGCGATACCCGAAGCGCTTGACCAACTGGCGTTCCCTTGACGGCGATTCTAGCGTTATCCTAACTCCGTGCGCATGAGACAAGCTGGCAAGCGCCGTCTGGCCGCACCAATCCTGAGCGGCCTCGTCGCGCTGCTCGTTTTTGCCGGCGTTGTGCGCGCGCAGAGTCAAGGCGAATTGAACCGCCGCCTCACTCAAATCGAGCCGCAGGTGCGCGCCGGCCAAAGCGATCCCGCGGCGGCCAGCGACGCGATCGACCAGCTCGACGCGGCCGAAACCCAGTTCGCCCAACTCGCCGAGGGCCGTGAGGGCAACCGCGACGAGCTGCTCGCCACCTACCATCAGCTCGAGTCGCTGCTCGAGACCATGTACAGCACGTATCAAAAGAAGAAGGACGACTGTATCGAGACCATCGATAACGGCGGTTCCTGCGATTATGATCAGCCCGAGCAGTTGGCCCTGCGCGCGGTCTACCCGTTGTCGTGGCTGCGCTTCGAGGGCGCCGCGCTCTATAGCGGCGAACCGGCGACGGCGCGCCGCCTGCTCAACCAGGCCATCGACGGCTTTACCGACAGCTCGCTGCTGATCCTGTCGCCCGAGTTGATCCGCGAGAATCTGCTCGGCCGCGCCTTTGCCGAGCGCGAACTGGGTAAGTACGACCGCGCTGAATACGCCAAGGCGATCGCCGACTTCAAGCGGATTATGAATGAGGGGGCCGGCACCCGCCAGTATCAGCCCGCCGAACAGGGACTCGCGACCACTTACGCCGCGATGGGCAAACTCAACGAGGCGCAGGGCCTGACCTCGCATCTCGCGCAAAACGCGCCCAGCGGTCCGCAAAAGAACGGTCTCGAGATGCTGCATCTGCGCGAGCTGTTTCGCGCCGAGGCTGCGGCCGGCGATCCGGCCCAACGCGTCGCCCTCCACAAGCAGATCATCGACTTCGCCCGCGCCCGCGAAAACGACAAGGACGGCTGGGCGATCGCGGTCGCCTCGGCCGCGCAATACGTCAGCGATCCGACCGCGGAATTCGGCGCCTCGGGCGACGCCTTCGAGAACTGGTATCTCGCCAACATCCTCTACTACAAGCATCAGCCGCTCGCCGCCGCAAAGTACTATTGGGAAGCGGCGAAAAGCGGCAAATATCCCAAGGCCTACAAATACGCCGCCGATCTCTACTATCTGTCGGGTCGCTACGAGATGGTCGCGCAGGTCGCCGACGCGATCGCGAGCCAGCCGGGCAACCCCGACGCCCAGTGGGCCGCCTATATGCGCTACAAAATCCCGCGGCTCGAATGGGAGCGCGGCGGCATGAAGAACCCTCAGCTTGAAACTGCCTGGGTCGCTGCCGCCGAAGATTACTTACGCGCTTATCCACACGGCGAGTATGCCTTCGAGCCGCGCTTCCGCCTGGGCCAGCGGCTGCAGGCGCGCAAGGATTATGTCGGTGCGGCGCAACAGTACGAACAGGTTACCGGCAATCCTGACTATGAGTTCACCGCCCGCTTCAACGCTGCGGACGCTTACTATCAGGCGCTCGGCGGCAAGCTGCTCGAAGATCCTCACGCGGCCGCGGCGCGCGCCGTCGATCCTCATAACCGTGAACTCCGCGCCGCGGCGATCAAGGCGCTGCGCGAGGCGATCGCGCTCGAACCCGCGGCCGAGCGCGGTGCGGCGGAAGCGCAGCGCCAGTCCCTGCACGAGAGTCGCGGCCACGCCATCTACATGCTCGCGACCCTGCTCCAGGGCGAGCCGGCGCCCGATTATCGCTCAATCGCGACCATTCTCGACGGCTTCGAGACCAACTATCCATCGATGAAGGCGCACTTTGACCAGACCTTTGAGTGGCGCATCGAGGCGCTCGATCATATCGGCGACTACGCCGCGCTCGACCGCGAGGCCAAGGGGCTGGCGGCACGCGACACCGTCGGAACCGATCTCGATTACATCAAGGAGATTGGCCTCGATTTCTGGCACAACGGCGCGGCTAAACTCGCCGCCGGCGACGAAGCCGGCTTTCGCGCCGACGCGCGTCTCACCGCGGAAACTTACGCCTATTTCGAGCGGATGGTGAACGAGGGCAAGCTCCCGGCAAAAAATCTGACCGGCACGCTTTCGATTCTCGGGCGCGCCTATATGGCGATGAATCAGCCGCAACAGGCCGAGGCGGTCTTCAGCCAGTTGGTCACGGCCGACCCGGGCTCGCCCGACGCCAATGCCGGGCTCGCGCAAATCGCGCAGAATCGCAAGGACTACAAAGACGCCCTCGACTTGTGGAGCCGCGTCGAAGCCGTCGCCGCCGAATCCGACCCGCTCTTCTACGAATCCAAGTACCAGCTTGCGCAAATCTACGCGCAGGAGGGCAACGCCAAAAGCGCCTGCAACAAACTGACGGTTACGCGCGGCGAGCATCCGAGCCTCGGCTCGCCCGCAATGAAATCGCGCTGGAACGGCCTCGAGCAGCGCCTCTGTCAGAACCGCACGGAGGGTTGAGATGCTCACGAAAATTCATCACGTCGGCATCGTTGTGCCGAGTCTGGACGCCGCGATGGCGCTCTGGCGCGACGCGCTCGGTCTGCATCTGACGAAGTCTGAAATCGTGCATGATCAGGGCGTCAAAGCCGCGCTGTTGCAGGCGGGTGAAAGCGAGATCGAGCTGCTCGAGCCGTTGAATCCGGAAAACGGCGTCGGCAAGTTTCTTGCGCGACGCGGCGGTGGACTCCATCATGTCTGTTTCGAAACCACCGACGTCGCCGCTGAGCTCGCCGCCGCGCGCGCCAAGGGGATTCCGCTGATTGATCAGAATCCGCGGCGCGGCCTCGCCGGGATGATCTGCTTCCTCCATCCGAAGGCGACGCGCGGCGTGTTGGTGGAATACGCGCAACCGTTCTCTGAAGAACAACACTAGCGGAGCGCTACTGCGCGGAGCGAGCACAGGGGGCGGCCGAGTCTGCGAGGCGCGGCCAATGGTTAAGAGTCTGCGCGCCGCGTCAAGATTGTTGATTAGCAGATCGCCTTCGAGCCTCGACCGTGCTTCGCTAGCGTTAAGCGCGCCGCGCCAGTTCGGAGGCGTAATGCACGCCCAGCGTCAGGGCGTTGCGCGCGAGCCATTCACTGAGGCGTGCCGGCGCCGTCGGCGCGCTGTGCGACACCAGCAGGTCGTCCGACAGCCCGATTACTTCATCGCGCGTCAGCGTGACATCGCCCATCAGCCGGCCAATGATCGAGGCGAAAAAAAGCGCGATCCCGGGGCTGACATGGAGCAGCCGCACCGGCCGGCCGATAGTGCGCCCGAGCAGCCGGATCAGCTCGTTAAAAGTGTAGGTTTCAGGCCCCACCGCGTCGATCTCAAGGTTGTCGCTGCGTTCGGCGGCGCCGAGCGCAAGGTCAGCGAGGTCGCCCGCGAAGACCGGCTGAAGGCGATACTCGCCGTTGCCCGGCACGGTGAAGAGCGGGAATTTCCGCAAGTTCCAGGCGATATTGTTGAGCAGAATATCTTCCGGGCCGAAAATCACCGCGGGCCGCAGGATCGCATAGGAGAGACCGGACGCGCGCAGAAAATTCTCGATTATGCCCTTGCCGCGGAAATACGGCAGCGGTGACTCAGCCGACGCCCCTGTGATGCTGACATGCACGAAACGGCGGACGCCGGCGCGCTGTGCCGCCTCAATTAAGCTCTTGAGATTATTCACGGCGCGCTCGAAGGTCAGCTCGCCGCGTGCGAATCGAATCCAGTAAGTGTTGAAGACCGTGCCGACGCCGCGCAGACTTTCCGTCAGTGCGTCAGGATGGGTGAAATTGAACGGTGCGACCTCAACTGCGTCACCGAAAGGGTTGGGATTCGCCGGATGGCCCGTCAGGGTGCGGACGGCCGCGCCGCGTTCGATCAGCCGCTGCGTTATGTACTTGCCGCTGTAGCCGAAGGCGCCGGTGACCACGCTCAATTCTTGAGAATTATTCATCGGTCAACTGTGGCGCGCGGCGGCAGGAGCAGGCAATCGATAGTCCTGGGTTACGAGTCTACTCGCGCGCGGTGATCTGCGGCGATACGACCACCGCCACAGAGCATCGCGCGTTACGCAGCAGATGATCAACTTTCGGCCCGAAGGACAGCCGTCCATCGGCCGGCCGCGCCATCACGCCGATCAAAAGCAGGTCAAAGCTGCCGCGCATAACCGCGGCGAGGATGGCATTTTCTGGACGCGCGGAAGTAGCGACTTCAGTCTCGAGTTTGAGCTCGAGTTGATCAGCGAAGGTGCGCATGTCCTCGACAATCACGCGGCCTTCGTCGCGGCCGCGGCTCCGTCCGGGCAACCGCCCCAACGAGAGCAGCGGACTTTCCCGCACGTAGATCGCGGTGATCGCGGCGCTGACGGCGTGCGCATAGAACAGCCCCACCGTCGTCGCCAGGCGCGAGAAGGGCGTGCCGGTCGTCGGCGCCAGGATCCGGCTGAAGGGCAGCTTGGCGCCCGCATCACGCGCGATAATCACAGGTATCTGCGCGCGCTGTAGAAGTTCGTGCAGCACCGCGCTGCTCATCGTCTCGCTGTCGTCAGCCCGACCGGCACCCGCGAAGATCGCGTCGTAGCCGCGCTCGGTCTCCTTCATAATCGCCTCGACGACGGAATCTCCGCTACCCGTTCGCGAATAAACGTTAGTGGCGCCAGTCAGTCCCGCAATCGCTTTGATCCGCTCGAATTCAGTTGCCAGATCGACCTCCGGCGGCTCGTCGGTTTTCGCGGCGAGCGTCGCGTGAAACACGGTAATCGAAGCATCCGGATGATTCCCCAGGACCGCCGCAAGATGCGCCGCCAGCTGCGCATTGGCGCCGCCGCCCGCGAGCACCAGCAGCTTCGCGCCGGCCTTGCTGAACGGGAGCTGCGCGAGAATTTTTTCGCGCTCCAGCCGCTCCGTCTCTTCCGGCCGCTGCTCGATACCGGCCAGCAGAAAGCCCAACAGCGGCGGCGTGAGCAGTGAAGTAACCATCGCGATAACAATTATGATCGCGTACACTTCCTGCGTCAGAACGCCCAGACTCAGCCCGAGCAGCGCGACGATGATCCCCATGCCGCCCCGCGCGTTCATGCCAACTGCGACCGCCAGGGATTCGCGCCATCCGCGCCCGGTGATCAAAGCGCCGCCCGTGCATCCGATCACCTTGCCCGCGACCGCGACTCCGAGAAAAATCGCTAACAGGCCGAGCCCGTGGATCGCGAGCAAATCGACCTTGAGGCCCGAATAGGCGAAGAACACCGGCGCGAAGACACCGATGGTCGCCCCTTCGAGTTCGGTGCGATCAGATTTACGCATGCGGGCGGAGCGCCCGAGCATCACCCCGGCAATGAACGCGCCGAACACCGCGTGGATGCCGATGGCCTGCGTGACGATCGCGCAGACCATCGCGATACCCACCATCGTGCTCATTCCGGCGTGCTCGGCCAGCGCGCGATCATCTACCCAATGCATGATCCGCACGGCCAGACTTGCCCCGACGAAGTAACAAAACCCGATAAAGAGCGTGACGGCCACCACGATATAGCTGATCGTCCGCAAGTCCACCGTCCCGTGTGCAGCGAGGCCGGCGACAATCGACAGCATCAGCCAGCCGACGGTGTCGTCGAGGATTCCGGCCGTCAGGATCAGCATCCCCAAATCGCGGCGCATCAGGTCGAGATCGAGCAGGATTTTGGCGATAACCGGGACGGCCGAAATCGACATCGCAACCGCGAGAAAGAGCGAAAATATCAGCCGTTGATTCGGCGCGGCGAGGTACGCCGCCGGGATTTCCCATCCGAGGAGGAAGCCGCTAGTCCACGGGATAAGAATCCCGAGCGCCGAGATGATCGCCGCGCTGCGGCCGACGCCGCGAATAATTTCGAGATCGGTCTCAAGACCGGTGTAGAGCAGGAGCATGATTACGCCAATCCAGGCGAGCGCTTCGAGCAGATGGTCGCTCAGCGGATCGGCCGGGAAGAGCAGTCGATAGGCCACCGGAGCGACGTGTCCTAGCAGCGACGGTCCCAGCACGATCCCGGCCAGCAGCTCGCCGATAACCGTCGCCTGACCGAGCCGTTTCATGACGTCGGCGAGAACGCGCGCGCCAACGAACAGCAGGGTGAATTGCACTAGAAGGCGGAGAACCTGAACTTCGTTGAGGTGCGGCATGAGTTATATCTGGATGGAAATTGAAAGATAACAATCGGACAGACCGATAAAGCTTATCTGCCAGAACTTCGCCGGGTCAACGCGAACTCCGGTCCAACCGCCGGCGCGACAACATGAGCAATGTTGGGAGGATACGCATAACCTTGACTGTCCGCGGAGGCGTCCTTATCTTGAAGTCAGAGCGAATTACTTGAGGAGAAACTATGGCCTCTGACAAGGTCCTCCATGTGACCGACGCCAGCTTCGAGCAGGAAGTGATGAAAGCGCCCACCGCGGTGCTAATCGATTTTTGGGCGCCGTGGTGCGGTCCGTGCAAGGCGATCGGGCCGATTGTCGACGAACTCGCGGGCGAGTATGCCGGTCGCCTGAAGGTCGTCAAGATCAACGTTGACGATAATCCGCAGACGCCTTCGCGCTTCGGTGTGCGCGGCATCCCGAATCTTGTGATCGTGCGCGACGGCCAGGTCAAGGAACAGATCGTCGGCGCAGTGCCGAAAGCTCATCTGGTAAAGGCGGTCGACACCGCCATCGCCTGAGGCTTTTCCCGCCATTCGGGCATTGATCAAGTCCCGCCGGGTGCGCGCGCAGGCGCATCGGCGGGACTTTGATTTTGCCCGTTCCAATACCGCACTAGGTCGTCATATTTTCGCTGAAACACCGCTTTCATCTCCGGCGGGACGAAGGTGGCGAGCGACTGGTTATAAGCTAGCACCCGCGGCGCGAGCCGCGAATCGCGAATCAAGCTCGAATCGGGCGGGAGGACCGCCGCCAGGATCAACAGATCGACGCCGACGAAAACCGCAGCCAGCGCCGCGCCAAACACGGCGCCGCCGAGACGATCGATCAGATTGAGGTTGATTACGTGCGCGAGCCGCACGACACGCTGCCCGGCCATCCCGATTAGCGCGGCGACCGCCAGGAACGTTACGACATAGCCAATCACCGCGCTAACCGTCGGACTCGTGTTCAGGTGCTGTTGGACCCACGCGCCGACTCGCTCGTACCAGGCTGAAGCCGCCGCGAGGCCTAAAATAATCGACAGAATCGAAGCCGCCATCCGGATCACGCCACGACTCAAGCCGTACAATCCGCCCAAGACGACGATCGCGATGATCGCGTAGTCCAGCTTGTTCAAGCTGCTCATGCCGCGCCATCTTAGCGCGCGCGGCATACGACTGCATGAGGGCTCTAGAGTCAGTTTCGGCGGAAGCGGAATATGGAGTTGCTTTCCACGATGATTCCTTGCACTGTGTAACACTTGACTCAGGACACTTTTTACCGACGTCGTAAGTGATCAAGATGACCGTCAAAACCCCATCACCGCAACCTGTGTAGCTTCCGTGGCGGCCGCGGTCGAACAAAGTCCGGCGCTGCAAGCAGCAGGCGCCGTCTCCTCCAGCAAATGGCTGGTGGCGGTAGCCGTGATGCTCGCGACGGTGATGGAGGTTCTCGATACCACGATCGCGAATGTTTCGCTGATCCATATTCGCGGTAGTCTCTCCGCCGACGTCGACGAAGCGACCTGGGTCTTGACCTCCTACATCGTCGCGAATGGGATCATCATTCCGCTCACCGGCTGGTGCAGCGCCTATTTTGGCCGCAAGCGTTTCTTCAATTTTTGCATCCTGCTTTTCGTCTGTAGCTCGCTGGCGGCAGGCGCCGCGCCTAATCTGGGAATCCTGGTCTTTTTCCGTATCCTGCAGGGACTCGGCGGCGGCGCGATGATGCCGCTGTCGCAGGCCGTCCTGATGGAGACCTTCCCGCCCGAGGAGCAGGCGACCGCGATGTCGATCTGGGGCTTGGGTATGATGGTTGCGCCGGTGCTGGGCCCCACGCTGGGTGGTTGGATTACAGACAACTATAGCTGGCGCTGGATTTTTTACATCAACGCACCGACCGGCATCATCGCCGCGATCATGGTGGCGGTGTTCGTCCACGATCCCACCTACATCCGGCGTGGGATCAAGCGGATCGACTGGGGCGGGCTCGGCTACCTGGTGCTGGGCATCGCGGCGCTGCAGATCATGCTCGATCGCGGCGAACGGCTCGACTGGTTCAGCTCGCACCTGATTATCGCGCTGACGATAATCGGCACGATCAGCCTGGTCTTCTTTGTCGTCCGCGAGTTGCGCATCCGCGAGCCGATCGTCGATCTGCATGTGCTCAAAAATCGCGATTTCGCCGTCGGCACCTTCTTCACTACCATCGTGATGTTCGCGATGTACTCGACCTTTGTGCTGATTCCGCTCTATTGCCAGCAAATTTCCGGCTACACGCCGATCTTGGCCGGTAAGGTCTTGTCGATTCAGAGCCTGGGCACCTTTATTTCGATTCTGCTCGCGGGCCGCCTGTTCAATCGGTTTGATCCCCGCTGGATCGTTGCGATCGGCTGTATTTTCGCCGGCGTCGGCACGACCTATATGGCGAACTTCTACGCGGAAATAGATTTCTGGAGCATCGCGTTACCCGGGCTGCTGCGCGGAATCGGTTCGGGCTTTATCTTCATTCCGATGACCACGCTGAGCCTCGGCGCGGTGCCCAAAGAGCAGATGGGCGCGGCGTCGGGACTGTTCAACATGGTGCGCACCGTGGGCGGCAGCGTTGGTATCGCAGTCCTGGTCGCGATGTTGTCGATCAATTCGCAGGTCCATCAGAGTTACCTGGCGGGTCACGTCGATGCCTTCCGGATGAACCAGTTGATCCACAGCCCGGCGATGATGGGCGTCCCCTTTTCGCGCGGCGGATCCGCGACCATGCTAGGGATGATTTACCTCGAGATGCAGAAGCAGGCTTCGGTGTTAGCCTACCTCGACGATTTCCGGATGCTCTCGTACATCTTCTTCGCGCTAGCGCCGTTGATTTTCTTCATGCGCCGGCCGAAGGGTAAGACGGCCGCGGCGGCTGCGCACTAGTAGGTCAAGTCGCCGACCAGCGTCGTGCGGGCGGCTGTCAGACTAAACCGGGCTTTGAGCTCATGGAGAAGAGCAGGTGCCACTCGCAGACTTTATTTCGACGAACAAGGAACTTGTTATTGAGCGTTGGAAGGCGGCCGCGACGCATCGGCTCGGCCTGGCGCTCGAAACGTCTGAACTCGTCAACCATCTCCCGTTTTTCCTGGATGATCTCGTCGAGGCGCTTCGTTCCCCCGCGGGCCAGTGGCCCGATATGTCGGGCGCGCGGCAACACGGACGGCAACGCATGCGTCGCGGTATCGACATTGGCGCCCTCTCCGAAGAGATGACGCTAATCGGCGAAATTGTTCTTGAACTCATGAGCCAGGTCGAAATTCCTGTCCTGACCGACGAAGTCGGTGAGTTGTTCCACGTCATGGGACGTGGGGTGGCGGCCTCTGTCAGAGCTTATGCGGCGCTGCGTGATCGTGAGATTGTTGAGCAAGCAACCCAGCACTACTCGTTCATCGCTCACGAGATTCGAGGACCTTTGCAAGCTGCTCGGCTGACCGTCGCGTTGCTCCGCAACGAACAAGCGCATAAACGCGAGAAACACCTAGAGCGGCTCGATAGAGCGATCGTTCGAGTTTCACAGTTAGTCGATGACTCCATAATTGACGCGCGGCTCTCCGGCAACCCGCGGATTAACGCGCAACCGGTCGCGGTTTTGGAGCTTGTGAATACGATTTGTGCGGAAAGCGCAGAACAATGTGAGGCAAAGAACATCGCCGTTGTCGAGGAAGTCGAAGACTTGCAAGTTGACGCTGATCAAAAACTACTCGCGTCCGCTATCACAAACCTGATGGGTAACGCGATAAAATTCTCTTCCGAAGGAAGCCGCGTCACCATCCGCGCGAGAGCCCTCGAAGACCGTGTCCTTTTCGAGGTTGAAGATTCCTGCGGCGGATTGCCGGACGATCTGCCGCCCAAGTTATTTCAACCCTTCGTGCAAGATGCGGCCGATCGCAGCGGCTTCGGTTTGGGGTTGTCAATCGTGAAGCGGGCCGTTGAAGCCCATCATGGCTCGGTGCGGGTCAGCAATCGACCGCATGAAGGCTGCACCTTTGTCCTCGATTTGCCGCTGCGCTTCGCTAACCCTGACGAGGAAGGGAGCTCCAAATAACCGAATTCTGGTCGAGCGGGTCAGTGCGAACCGCTCAGTAGGCTTTGGCGAAGAAGGCGCGTTCGGACGCTGACTCGCCGCAAACGATGCACAGGCCGGAAGCTGGTGCCTGATCGAGAGGGATGGCGCGGCAAGTCGCGCGGGTCTCGTCGCGGATTTTCGTCTCACAGACGGCGTTGCCGCACCAGTAGACGTCGGCGAAGCCGCCGCCGCCTTCGCCCGCCATCTGCACGCGCAGATCGTCGTATGAATCGAAGCCGCGGGTATGGGCCTCCATCGCCGCTCGCGCCTGCTGGTAAAGATTCTTCTGGATCTCGCCGAGGACTTCCGCGGCGCGCGTGGCGAGCTGATCCAGTGCGACCTTCGCCTTCCCAGCCGCTCCGAGGATGTCGCGACGCGCGGTCACCGCTTCATTCGTCGCCAGGTCGCGCGGTCCGATTTCGATTCTCAGCGGGACGCCGCGCATCTCCCAGTCATTGAACTTGAAGCCGGGGGTGAGGCCGTCGCGTTCGTCGAGTTTGACGCGAAGTCCGGCCTGTTCGAGCGCGTCGCGCATCGTGCGCGCCGCGGCGAGGACCTTCTCGCCCTCCTCGGCCTTGCGCCAAATCGGCACGATGACGACCTGGATGCCGGCGACGGCCGGCGGCAGGCGCAGACCCTGGTCGTCGCCATGCGCCATCACGATTGCGCCCAACAGCCTCGTCGAAACCCCCCAGCTCGTCTGATGCGGATGCTGGAGCTGATTGGTTTCGTCGAGAAATTTGATCTCGAAGGCGCGGGCGAAATTCTGTCCAAGGTAGTGCGAAGTGCCGCATTGCAGCGCGCGCCCGTCGGGCATCAGACTCTCGATGGTGTAGGTCTCCTCGGCGCCGGGGAAGCGTTCGGCCGCGCTCTTGCGGCCATGGATCAGCGGGACGGCGAGAAAATCCTCGACAAAGCTGCGATAGACTTCGAGCATCGTGAGGGTCTCGCGCTCGGCCTCGGCGCGCGTCGCATGCGCAGTATGGCCCTCCTGCCAGAGAAATTCGGTGGTGCGCAGAAACGGCCGCGTGCGCAGCTCCCAGCGCACGACATTGCACCATTGATTGACCATCAGCGGCAGGTCGCGATGGGAATGAATCCACTGCGCGAACATATGGTTGATGATGGTCTCGGAGGTCGGACGCACCACCAGCGGCTCCTCGAGCTCCTTGCCGCCGCCATGTGTCACGACCGCCACCTCGGGCGCAAAACCTTCGACGTGCTGCGCCTCTTTCTGCAGGAAACTGAGCGGAATGAAGAGCGGGAAATAGGCGTTGCGCGCGCCCGTGCGTTTGATCCGGCGATCGAGCTCGTCGCGCAGGTTCTCCCAGATGGCGAAGCCGTCGGGGCGGAAGACGATGCAGCCGCGAACGGGCGAGTAGTCGGCGAGCTCAGCGCGCAGGATGATGTCGTTGTACCAGGCGGCGAAATCCTCGCCGCGCGGGGTGACTTTCTTGTCGTCGGATTTTTCGGGCATTAACTGCTGTTCGGTTCCGCCGCAGCGGACGTCCCTTCCTGTACCTTGACGCTGCGATCAGTGAAAGCTTCAATCCAAAGCGGAGGCCTGAATGCTCAGGCGCATGCTCTGTGGATGCAACTGAGCTTAGGCAGCCGCTTCCGTGCTGATCAACTCCATGGAGGGTTCGATGCGACGACGGACAATAGCGTTGATGGCCGCGATCGTGCTGGCGGCGACGGCCTGGACGCGAGTCGCGCTGGCGCAATCAGAGGATACCAAGGTGGTGCGGACGATCGTGGTGAGCGGCGATGGCGAGGTGCAAGCCGCGCCGGATCAGGCGACGCTCGATTTGGCGATCGAGACGCACGCGGCAACGGCGTCCGAGGCCGCGGGCCTCAACGGGTCATTGGCGCAAAAGGTCCGCGACGCCCTCAAGGCCAAGCTCACCGACAAGGGCACGATGTGGACCGGAGGCTACTCGCTTAGTCCGGACTACAACGAACCGCGCAACGGCGACCCGGCGAAGATTATCGGCTATCGCGCGCAAAATTCGATCACCGTGCAAACGCAGGCGCTGGATATCGTCGGACCGCTGATCGACGCGGCGATCGCGGCCGGCGCCAATCAGGTCAACTCGCTCGATTACACCCTGCGCGACAACACTAAAGCGCGCGGCGACGCGATCGCAAAAGCCTCTAGAGATGCCCAAGCGCAGGCGGAGGCCCTCGCCGCGGCGCTCGGCGTCAAACTCGGCCAGGTGCTCAAGGCCACGACCGAAGCCGAATCCCGGCCGGTTCCGATGATGCGCATGCAAGCCTTAGCGATGTCGCGCGGTGGTGCGACGCCCATCGAGGTCGGACAGGTGACCGTGCCGGCGACCGTTTCTCTGACCTACGCGATTCAGTAGGCTTGACGCGACGCTTATCGAGTTTCGCGACTTCGAGTTGTGATCGATGTTAAAACCGGGTGACGCCGCGCCGCCGTTTGATCTGGCTTGCGCCTTCGACGGACGCATCAGCCATCTCGCGCCGGCTGGCCTGCAATCGGAACTCGTTCTGCTGTTCTTTTACCCCCGCGACTTTTCGTTCATCTGCCCAACCGAAGTCGTCGGCTTCCACCAAGCGCAGGCGGCGTTCAAGACCGAGCACACCAGTATCGTTGGCGTGAGTATCGACGACGCCGAGACCCATCGGCGCTGGGCTGCGGAACTCGGTGGCCTGAGCTATCCGCTGCTGGCGGATGAGGCCGGTAAAATCTCAAGCCAATATGGGGTCTTCGACGAAAAGGAAGGCGTCGCGATGCGCGCGACGTTTGTGCTCGACCGTGCGCGCAAGGTGCTGTATGCGACCGCCAGCTCGATCAATGTGGGCCGCAGCGTGAGCGAGACGCTGCGAATCGTGCGGGCGCTGCGCAGCGGCCATCTCTGCCCGGCGGACTGGCAACCCGGCGAGCCGACCATCGAAACCGACCTCAAGTATTAAAGTCGCTTGGCTGCGCTCAAACCCGAGGAAAAGCGCCGGACCTTTGAACGGCTCGCCAGTCTGCGTGAGATCGTCTTTGGCATCCAGGATGGCGTGCTGACGACGGCGGGCGTGCTCGCCGGCTTGAGCGGCGCGGTTTCCGTCCGCTCGCAGGTAATTCTCGCAGCCCTCGCCTCGACCGCGGCCGGCGCCCTCTCGATGGGGGCAGGCGCCTATCTCGGCACCCGCGCGGAGACCGAGGTTATCCGCAGCGAACTGCGCCGGACGCGCAGCGAAAGTCACGCGCAGCCCTACATGGTGCAGGAGAGTCTGGTCGAGGCGCTCGCCAAAGAAGGGCTTACCCGTGAGGCGAGCTATCGCGTCGTCAAACTGCTGAGCGCCTCGCCGCAAGCGCTCAATGCGACCGCGGAGGAAAAAATCTACGGACTGGCGGACGCCAGCTTCGGCAAGCCAATTCTTGACGGACTGCTGATGGGCGTCGCTTTTCTGCTGGGCGCGCTCGTGCCGTTGCTGCCCTTCGTCTTCATCACGTCGGAGCGGGTCGGACTTGTCGCCGGCATCGCGACGACCGCGCTCGTGCTTTTCACCGTCGGTTATTTCGTCGAAGGCCGGCTCGGCGATCAGCGTTACCCCTCGATGGCCGGCGTGCGCTTCCTGGCGATCGCGGTTGCCGCAGCAGTGCTGGGCTATCTGATCGGCGTCGCGATCTCGCCGCTCGGCGCGGCGCCATAGCCGAGGAATCTGCTGCGGTGCGCGGCTAATGACAAGGTTCATCTGATGCTCGCCTTCATTTTGCGCCGGCTCGCGATCAGCGTCGGCGTGCTGCTGGGCGTCTCGCTCATCACCTTCACCATCGCGTTTATCGTACCGGCCGATCCCGCGGTCGCGATGGCCGGGGCGAAGGCCGATCCGCAAACCCTCGCGCTGATTCGCACCCAGCTCGGACTCGACCAGCCGGTTTACACGCAGTACGCCCGCTACCTCGGCCATGCATTGCATGGCGACTTGGGACGTTCCTACATCCGTCGCGAGAGCGTGACGAATCTGATCCTCGGGCGCCTTGGCGCGACGGCGACGCTCGCGGTAAGCGCGATGACGCTGTCGCTGATGCTCGGGATCGCGATGGGCCTGGTCTCGGCGAGCTGGCGCGATGGCCTCTGGGATCATCTGCTGCTGATCGTCGCGCTGGCGTTCGTCTCGATGCCGGTCTTTTGGCTGGGCGAGATGCTTCTGATCGGTGCAGCGGCGCATCTGCGGTCGATTCCGCTCGGCGGCTTCAGCGGCTGGCGCAGTTTGCTTCTACCCACGATCACGCTGGCGCTCGGTGCGGCCGGCTACTACTCGCGGATTCTTCACACCAACCTCAGCGAGCAGATTGAGCAGGATTATATGCGCACGGCGCGCGGCAAAGGTCTCTCGCGCCGGCAGGCGATCGCCCGCCATGCGCTGGCCAACGCCTTGATTCCGCTGCTGACGCTCGCCGGTCTCGATCTCGCCGGACTGCTCTCGGGCGTGGTGCTGACGGAAACCGTCTTCAACTGGCCTGGCATCGGGCGGCTCGCCTTCGAAGCAGTCTTGAATCTCGATATTCCGCTGATCATGGGCACTGTGCTTTTCGGCGCGATTCTCGTCGTCGCGGCGAATTTAGTGGTCGACCTGCTTTACGCCTGGCTCGACCCGCGCATTCGCTTGAGCGAGATCGGTTAGTCGCGTCCGTGCGCGCGCGAGGCTCGACGATGGCGGCGGTGGGTGCGGCGATGATCGCGCTGCTGGCCGCGATCGCGCTCGGCGCACCGATGCTGGCGCCGCACGATCCGGCGCGGGCCGTGGCCGCGACGTTCGGCGATCCGGCCCCGCCGTCGTGGGCATTTCCGCTCGGCACGGACGAGCTTGGACGCGACGTCCTGTCGCGGATCATCTGGGGCGCACGTATCTCGCTCGAGGTCGGTGTGGCCGCGATGGCGATCACGATGGTGATCGGCGTCGCTATCGGACTGCTTTCGGGTTTTTTCGGCGGCGCGATCGATTTCCTCCTGATGCGCTTGACCGATACGATGCTCGCCTTTCCGACTCTTCTGCTCGCGATGGCCTTCGTCACCGTCATGCGGCCGAGCCTGTTGACGATCCTGCTGGTAATCGGCCTGGTCTCGTGGACCGGAGTTGCCCGCGTGGTGCGCGCGGAGGCGCTCAGCCTCAGGAGTCGCGACTTCGTGCTCGCGGCGCGCGCGTTGGGGGCCTCGCCACTGCGCCTGATGTTCACGCATATCCTGCCCAACGTCGCGCCGGTGATCGTCGCGATGGCGGTGCTCGGCACCTCGAGCACGCTGCTGCTCGACGCCGGCCTGAGCTTTCTCGGTTTGGGCGTGCCGCCGCCCACGCCCAGTTGGGGCCGGATGATCGAGGAAGCGACGATCTATTTTCGCACCGCGCCGTCGCTCGCGCTTTTTCCGGGCCTCGCTATCCTTTATGCAGTGCTGGGTTTCAATCTGTTGGGCTACGGCTATCTCCGCCTTCGCGGTGCGCGTACGAGGGTCACCAGCTCATGAGACCCTTACGCGCCAGGTGCGCGATCGCCGTCGGCATCGTGCTCGCGATGCTGGTCGTCGGCGGGTGCCGTAGCGGAGGCAACGAAATCGATTTTCCTGCGAGTGCA
>DATGHL010000017.1 GCA_035308025.1 Candidatus Binataceae bacterium | reverse complement strand
CATGGCGTCATCCTCCGGCACCCGCCGCCTAGCGGGTGTGAGTTGTGGCTCAACTCGCCGGATCTTGACGCCTTTTCACTTTTCCACCAACTTCCCGACACTACCGGCGTCCCGCCCGACTACCTGATCGAGCAGATCGCGGCGAGCCTCAAGCTGCCGCCGGAGGTGCTCTATTTTTGGGCGCGGCGGATGACTCCGGACGTGGTGCCGACGGAGTATATCGACGCGGCTCAGATCGTGACGGCGTTTAGACTATTTAGGGCGGCGCTCAAACGCGACAGCGGACGGCCAAGTACGGGAGTAGCGCGATGAGACTCTTCGGCGAAGTGATTGCTGAGGCGCGGCGGAAGGCCAATCTGACGCAACAGCAACTCGCCGCGCTAATCAAAACCGAAGGGGGGCGGATTTCCGGGCCGTATCTGAACGATATTGAGCACCGCCTGCGGCATCCCCCGCGCGGCTTTCTCCTCCAGCACTTCGCGAAGGTGCTCGACCTCGACGTGGAACTGCTCTACTTCCTGGCGCATCAGATGCCGTTCGATATCGATTTCAGCAAGGTCTCAGAGGAGCGGGCACTCGCCGCATACCGGGTGTTCCGGAAGATGTTGAAGACAACAGCCGGAAACAACACGACACCACTGGTTGTTCCCCGTCGGCACCAGTTAAACAGAATTGCGTGATTGAGGAAGAGAGAGAATTGAGCTCATCTTAACCGCGAAGGAGCGGCGATTAGATCGCAAGCAGAGCTGCAGTCAGAGGCAGCAGAGACAAAGGTTCGGGATATACGGCGAGCGAACCGGCGACAGTATTCAGCGGAAGAGAAGGTCCGGATTGTGATTGCGGGTTTGCGCGGCGAAGACAGTATCGCCGAGCTGTGCCGCAAGGAAAGGCCTCAGCCAGAATCTCTATTACCGGTGGAAGGACTTCCAGGAGGCGGGCAAGAAGCGGCTAGCCGGTGATACTGCCCGCAAAGCGCCCCAGCGACGAAGTCAAGGATTTAGGCGCAAGAGCGTCAGCTCAAGGAACTGCTGGCCGAGCTGTTGCTGGAGAGCCACTTGCTCAAAAAAGCGTACTTGCCGATGGGAGTCCGATATATGAGATCGTCGCGTGCCGTACACGATCGGATCGACGATGTGGCCTAGCACAAAACAGCGACTTCGCGCAGCAGCGATCTCCGAATTGGAAGAGAACTCGAGCAGGAGCGGTCAAGCGGTCTTTTTGGTTTCGCAAGTGACTTTCCGGCGCTGCGATGCTGTCCGGGCAGAGCGCGACCCTTAAGCGCTGGACCGGGCCGGGCGCTCATCTCGCGTGCGACTATCTTCGATTTGCAGCATGGACAGATGGAGTTCCGGTTTGATCGTGTGGCCGCAGGGCCGGTGGACCAATTCCACCGGGACACCCGCGCGTCCAGCCATCCAGCGATCGCCCCACTCGGTCATGGTAGCCATGAGAGGGTAGAGATCAAGCCCTTGTTCGGTAAACCGATAGTCGAATCGAAACGGACGCTTTTGGTAGGCGACGCGGAGGAGGATTCCATCGCGCACCAGTTTGCGCAGCCGGTCCGATAGGCGATGCGGCGTGAGCCCCAAATCCTGCTGAATCGCGTCAAACCTGCTGATACCCAGAAACACGTCGCGTATGATCAGCATCGTCCAGCGGTCGCCGACCACCGACAGGGTTCGGGCGACTGAGCAGGTCATCGTGTCGATTTGTTGCCAGCGCATCTACCCGATAGTTTTGCACAACCCGCGATTCAAAACTAGGTTCCTAATTGGAAGTGATAAAGGAGGAATCTTACACGGCAAGCTGGCGCGAACATTTTCCCCATCGCCGCGCCTCGCTCGGCGCCCCAAACGTCAATTGAGCATTGACGACTGAACAAGCGTGATCGGTTACGACGCCGTTCGACGAGCCTCGCGCTCACACCGAGCCAATCGGCTCCAGCACCACCACCGGGATCTGCCGTGAGCCCGCCCGCTTCTGGTAGTCGTCGTAGGGCGGATACATCGCGGCCATCTTCTGCCAGCCGCGCGTTCGTTCGTCGCCGCTCGCCGTGCGCGCGCGGGCGTGCATGCGCTTCGCGCCCACTCGGATCTCGCACTCCGGATTCGCCTTCAGATTCACGTACCAGCCCGGAGGCGTCGGCGCGCCGCCCTTCGAGCCGATGACGACGTACTTACCATCCATCTCCTGGTATAGGAGCGGCAGCGGACGGAGCTTCCCGCTCTTCGCGCCGCGCGCGATCAGGAGCAGCGTCGGCAGCGGGCCGGGTCCGCCGCCAATGGTCGAGTCCCACAGATGGGCCTTCTCGGGCTCGGACAGATAGAGCTCCACGTGGTCCGTGAGCCACTTCGGCATTGCTTCCGGGAGCTTTTCGAACTCTTCTTTTTCACTCATGATGGTTTCCTTTCGTCGAGATGTAACAGTGCTGCGGAAATTGGGGGCAGCAGCTGCTGCAGCGTAAGGGATTTACTGCCGAAGAAATATTCCGCGGCCGGTGCTTCGCCACGAGCCATCGGTCGCTCACGCTGTCGCCCGTTCGATTTTTTGCATGTACCGGTCGATATCGGGAGCGAATGCTGGATGTTTCGACAGTTTCGCGAAGTGAGCCATAGCATCCGGAAACTGCTCGTCGACGTTCCCAGCCAGAATCGGCTCTAGTCCTCGCTTCTTCAGATCTCGGGCGCGCGGCTTCTCGTTATGGAACAGCCCGAGCTCAGCCACGAAGCACACGTCGGCCAGGGTCAGGCGGTCGCCTACAATGAAACCTCGACCTGCCGAAAGTGCGGAGTTGATCCCGGCCATGTATACCGCGAATGCTTCGCGGGTTCGATGGTAAATCTCCTCGGACAAGGATCCGCTGCCCAGCGCGAGCAGATAGATTTGTGAATCACGCGCGAACACCAGACTTGCGTCGAGAAAGCTGTCGATCCGTGACGTTTCGTAGGGATCCTTCCCATATACCCCGAGCTTAGCATCACCGAGCCTGGCCACCGCGCGCATGATGCTGTTGGATTCGAAGATTCCGACCTGTCACCCCTAGCGAGCATCTGCTAAAGTCAGAAGTGTCAAGTCTAACATAATTACCTATGCTAGCAAAGATTGGAATGCTTGTCACTATTTTATGCAAGACTCAATAGGGACGGAACTTCACTAAGGTTATCGATTGCTGACCGATATTTTGCGAAACCGCGCACAAAGCCGAGTCGAGCTGCCCACAGAGACGATTGAACTTTCGTGTCAGTTGTGTCCATTCGAGCGATAAGTCGGTGTCGATGTGTGTAGCGCGTTGGTCTTCCATAAATTGAATGAATTGCATTAGCTCGGAACATGCGCGCGAGAGCTTGTATCCCAAGCCACGGCGCATTTCCAGATACTCATTCAGTGATTCTCTTAGAGTAATCATGGCTCGTCTCGGGCCAGGGAAGGCCAAGCTGCGTAGGCAGTCAGGTCGGCCTTAGCATAGATCGCTGTGGTCTGAGAACTGCGATGCGGAGTATCTGGCCAATCTCCGGTAAAGATGTTCCTTTGCGTAATATTTCAGTTGCTGGTGCTTGCCGAAACTGATGTCTCCTCTACGGTGTGCGTATCCCCACGCGTGTGAGTGCCCGGTTAACAATGGAGCCTATAGCTATTGAGTTTTAGAGGCCTCGAATTGGTGCAATAACGCGTGTGAAGAGTGACGCGACTGTCATTGCTGCGTGGGCGCCGTTTTAGGTAGTCGGCAATTGCCGTACCTACGTCGGATGACAGTGGCAGTTGAGAACGCTCGTCGGTCTTTCCTCGTATGTATATGCAGCCCGCTCTCCAATCGATGTCGTCGAGTTTGAGCGCGACGACCTCGCCTGCGCGTATCCCCAACCGAGCAAGCAATAGGAGGATTGCAAAATCGCGTCGGCCTACAACAGACTCGCGATCGCATGACGCGAGGACTCTACGCAAGTCATCCTGGGAGATCGACCGAGGTATTGCGGTTAAGGACCAGCTGGCGACTTTGGGAACTCCGGCTTCCGCAGTACCTTGGGTATCGGAGGAACGAGCGTAACGCTGTGGTCGTGTGATGCACTCGTATCTTTCCTTTAAGAAGCATTGCCTGGTGCCGCACAAATTTCACGACGTCCTGAATGCGGAGTTGGGACAATGGCCCCGACGTGAAGCCAGAAATAATTTCACAATCGACAGATATTTGTGCGTTGTTTGGGTGTTCAACCCGCGGTCAGGAACCCACCGCAGGGCGACACTAGTCCGTTCGCTGCCATTGTCGCTGACTATAACCTCGGGCGTCGCGCGCTCACCGGTGAGGCGCTCGAGTTCGCGCACGACCCGCACGCCGCTCAATGAAGTATCGACCACCGTGGCCAGGCATTCACGGCTGAAGTCGTCGACGCCGCGGAGGATCCGCAAGCGCCGGCTATCACTCAGCGTGTCGGTGATGAAGTCCAGGCTCCAGCGTTGATACAACGTAGAATGATCGAGCTTCACCAGCCTGCAGTCTCAGCGCACGCGCGATCGATCACATCTTCTTTGTCACGGTCACCCGGATCGCGACGCCGAGCCTCGAAGTGCAACTCATCAATCGGCTGCGGATGCGGCGTGACATCCGGCGCACACCGATTTTCGGCCTGGGACGCGCCGCCGGGGTCGGCGGTCTCGGCTGCGCCGCGGACTATCTGCGCGCCTATCCCGAGCAGATCGCGATGCTGGTGTCGGTCGAACTCTGCTCGCTAACCCTCCAGCGGACCGATACCCTGATCACCAATATGATCGCGTCGGGACTCTTCGGTGACGGCGCGGCGGCGGTGATTATGCGCGGTGCGGAACTGGCTGGAAATCAGCGTCCACAGATCATCGATTCGGGTTCGATAGTCTATCCGGACAGCGAACGCGCGCTGGGCTAGGATCTGATCGAGAGCGGCTTCAAGATTATCCTGTCGGCGCAATTATCCGGACTGGTGTGCGAGCATCTGGCGGACGACCCGGGCGCTTTCTTGGCGCGGCACAGTCTCAGCCGCAGCGATATCAGCCATTGGGTGGTCCACGCCGGCGGACCGAAGGTGCTCGAAGCGGTCAAAGAGGCGCTCGAGTTGGCGCCGACGGCGCTCGGCGGTTCGTGGCGCTCGCTGCAAGGGATCGGCAACGTTTCGTCGGCGTCGGTGCTGTTCATTCTCGAGGAATTGCTCGGCAGCGGACGTCCGGAACCGGGTCAGTGGGGCGTCGTGCTCGCGATGGGACCCGGTTCGGTATCGAGATGGTCCTGCTCCGTTGGTAGCTGTGCGCTCGCTCGAGGCCTACTACGCCCTGGTTGCGCTCGTCGGAATCGAGCGTCTGTTCGAACTGTGGTTGTCGCGGCGTAACGCGCGGCGCGCGTTCGCGCATGGCGGAATCGAGAGCGGTCAACGGCATTACCGCGCGATGGTCGTGGTGCATACGGCTTTTCTGGCCGCGTGCGTCGGCGAGCCGGCATTTTTCCATCGCGAGTTTCCACCGGTCCTCGGATGGGTCGCGCTGGCCGGCGTGATCGCCGCGCAGGGTCTGCGCTACAGCGCGGTGATTGCGCTGGGCGAACGCTGGAACACCCGCATCATCGTTACGCCGGCCGCAGCTCCGATTACGAGCGGACCATATCGCCTAGTGCGCCATCCCAACTATATCGCGGTTGCGCTCGAGCTGGTCGCGTTGCCGATGGTTCGCGGATGCTGGCTGACGGCGATCGTCTTCTCAGCCGCGAACTTCGTTCTGATGCGCATTCGGGTCCCGGCGGAGGAAGCCGCGCTCGGCACGAAATACGCGGAGGCCTTCGCAGACCGTCGACGCTTCTTGCCGCGCCTGACAGGGCGTTCGTGACCTGAGTCCTGACGCGCTCCCCTCCTTCCTTGATATTATCGGCGGATATTCTTTGGACCTTTCGTTCTGCTCTACGGCATCGCGTTCTTCATCATTCTCGCGATCTTGTTCTCGCTGCTCGAGATCGGCGTGATCCATTACGCTTTTGGCGCGCTCGGCCTGCCGCCGGAACTGGCCTTTATGGCGCTCTTCGCCAGCCTGCTCGGCAGCTTCATCAATATCCCGATCGCGCGCATCGACGGCGGCGCGGCGCATAACGCCGAGATGGTCAGCGCCTTCGGCGTGCGTTATCGAGTCCCGGCGCGCGCCGCGGGCGCGTCAACCGTCATCGCGGTCAACGTCGGCGGCGCGGTGGTGCCAATCCTCGTGTGCCTTTATGTGCTGATCCATCAGGCCAGTGCGATCGTACCGGCAGCGATCGGCGCCACGATCGTAGCGATCGTGGTCAATCGATCTGCCCGGCCGGTCCGTGGACTCGGCATCGCAACGCCGATGTTCATCCCGCCGATCGTCGCGGCGATGGCCGCATATCTGTTAAGCGGGCTGTTTGGTAACCAGCATCTGGACGCGATCGCCTATGTGAGTGGGGTGGCGGGAACGCTGATCGGCGCCGATCTCGCAAATCTAGGGAAGCTCAGCGATCTCGGCGCGCCGGTCGCGTCGATTGGCGGCGCGGGAACCTTCGACGGGGTTTTTCTAACCGGCATCGTCGCCGTGCTGTTAGCTTGATCTACGCGAACATCTCGGGTTCGCGGGAGCTCAGCCAAGCGAGCCCGCGATAGGCGTAGTGCACGCCCGAGGCCGCGGTGACTACCACCGTCAGATGGAGCAGCGTGCGCCATAGCCGAGGCTCGCTCGCGCCGAGATGCGACAGCGCGCCGATCACGCAGGCGAGCTGAAAGACCGTTGCGGTCTTGCCCAGGTAGCTCGGACGCACCGGCACGCGCTCGTCGGCATAAAAGGAAATCATCAGGTAACCGAAGACGATGACGACGTCGCGGATAACAACCACGCCGAGCAGCCAGCCCGGCATCACATTGTCGGTGGTCAGCGCGACAAAGGCGCTGAGCAGCAGCAGCTTGTCGGCGAAAGGATCGAGAATCGCGCCGATTTCGGTGCGGCAATCGAACCATCGTGCGACCGTGCCGTCGAGCGCGTCGGTCACGGCGGCGGCGCCGAAGACGTAGAGCGCCGTGGTGAAGCGGCCTTTACTGAGCATCCCGAGGAAGACCGGGATCAGGAAGAGCCGGCAGAGCGTCAGCGCGTTGGGGACGTTGAGGAGCTGGCCGAAGCTGAGCTGCGGATAATGCGCGACCAGGGACGGAGGCGCGGACGATTTCGGTGAAGAGGCCATCGGTCTCGAACTACTCACGCACGCTCCATCTGGACCGCGCGCGGGTCAAGAGGGCGGCCTTGCGCAGGCGGCCGGCAACGGCCGGACTGACCCGCGCGCGCATCGCGACGACGCCGTCGCTGTACTCAGCGGCGAAGACCTCGCCGTCCCGCCGCGCCATCGCAACGAGGTCGCCGCGCGCCGAGGGCAAGGTCACGGCGATCTCTTCGCGCAGCGGCGCCAGTGTTCGCGCGATCGCTTCGAGCAGGTTGTCCAAACCCTTGCGCCGCAGGGCAGAGATGCCCACGCATTCTTCACCATAGTGCGCCCGCGGCGGGCCTTCGATGAGATCGATCTTGTTGAGCACCACGAGCCGCGGCGTCGCACCTGCGCCGATCTCCTCTAGCACCTGATCGACCACGCGCATCCTCTCGTCGAGCAGTGGCGACGAGGCGTCGGCGACGTGGAGCAGGAGATCGGCGGAGCGGACCTCTTCAAGCGTCGCCTTGAAGGCTTCGATCAGCATGTGGGGCAGCCGATGAATGAAGCCGACGGTATCGGCAATCATCACCTGGATGTTGCCGGGCAGCTTGAGCCGGCGGATAGTCGGGTCGAGCGTCGAGAAGGGTCGATCGGCGACTTCGACGCCGGCGCCGGTCAGCGCGTTCATCAGGGTGGATTTGCCCGAACTGGTGTAGCCGACGAGCGCGACGGTGGCGTAAGGAACGTCGGTGCGGCGGCGGCGCTGGATCGAGCGGGTGCGCTCGACCTCGCCAAGGCGGGCTTTAAGGCGGGTCAACCGCTCGCGCACGCGCCGTCGATCAACTTCGAGCTGGGTCTCGCCGGGGCCGCGCGTACCGATCCTTCCGCCGGCGCCGCTGCCGCCGGTCTGTCGCGACAGATGGCCCCATTGGCGCGTCAGGCGCGGAGCCAGATAGCTGAGTTGCGCGATTTCAACCTGCAGCTTGCCTTCAAGGGTGCGCGCGCGTTGCGCGAAGATGTCTAGAATGAGCTGCGAACGATCGATCACGCGGAGCTTGAGTTCATTTTCGAGGTTGCGGGCCTGCGCCGGGCTGAGCGCGTCGTCGAAGATCGCGAGCACGGCCCCTTGCTGATTCGCGAGTTCGCGAACCTCGGCGGCTTTGCCGCGGCCGATAAAGGTGCGCGGATCGATCGCCTTGAGCTTTTGCTGAACGCTGCCCGCGACTTCGGCACCGGCGCTTTCCGCCAACGCGCCGAGTTCGGCGAGCGACTCCTCAGTGGTGATGCCGTCGCGCGCGCCGGTTTCGACGCCGACCAGAATCGCGCGTTCGCCCGAAGTGGTCGTCCGACTATCTGTGGAATCCAGAAAGCTGCCTCCCCTCTATGGCTCAGCGTAGCAAATTTTTGCCGATCGTCTGAAACACGCGGAGCTGACTTTTCGTCAAATCTAAGGAGGTGCTCGCGCGTCTGACTGAGCGCGGGCAGATGACCGGAGGGAAGAAGAGCAAGAGCCGGGATTCTCTTTGACAGGCTCAGGGCAGGCTTTCGCCTCGCGGACTCGGCTCAGAGTGACGCAAGAGGCTTGGCGGGATTGAACTAACGCTCAGCGCGTGGGGAGGTGACGACTTGCCCTCCGCGATTGGGAGTAGGAAGATCATAGCGCCAAGTGCGTTAACAATCATATGACCACTCGCAATAATCGATTTCACCGGATGACGATCGGCCTTGGCGGCGCGATTTTAATCTTTGCGCTGATGGTCTGCGCGCGGATCGTCGGGGCGCAGCAGGGCAGCTTCCCGGCACCCCTGGAACTGCCACGAAACCAGCCGCAGAGCGGCGCGGGCTCGACCCTCGAAGTCCCGGCTAACGGCCTCCAACATGGCGCGACAGATCAGCTTCCACCGATCGCGCCGCAAGCGCCTCAGGAGCTCTCGATCGCGCCGCGCCAACTGCGCAACCAGTCCGGTTACGAGCAGGTGACGGTCACCGTCACCAAGCAGGACGGCACCTACCAGACCGGTCTGCAGCGCGACGACTTGCAACTCTCGATTGATGGGCAGAATCGGCCGATCGAATTTTTCCGGCGCGATCTGAACACTCCGGTCTCGGTGGGGATTCTAGTCGATACTTCGGGAAGCATGCGGCCGAAAATTCCTCAAGCGCGGGCTGCGATCACGACCTTTATCGAGCAACTCAATCCGCAAGATGACATCTTTCTGGTTGCATTTTCCGATCGTGATTATCTTTTACAGCCTTTTACCCTCAATCACAGACTCGTAATCGACAAGCTGCAAATCCTCAACCCGTGGGGCGAAACCGCGCTCTACGACACAATTATCGAGGGCCTCATCCGGGTCCGTCATGGCCGCTGGGACAAAAAGGCGCTGCTGGTCGTCACCGACGGGATGGATAATGAGAGTCAGGCGGATCTGCAAGACGTCGTCGCCTATGCGCGGCGGATGGGCGTGCTGGTGTATTCCATTGGGATCGGGGAGGACAATGGCGGCGGTGGAGGCGGACTTTTCTCGGCTTTTTCGGGTATCGATGAGGTCGATGGACGCACGCTGAGACTGCTCTCAGGCGAGACCGGGGCCAAGACCTACGTCTTGAGGGAAGTTGGCGACGGCGAAGCGATGCGCGACGCTTGCCGCTCAATCAGCGAGGAGTTGCGCGAGCAATACACAGTTGGATTCGTGGCGCCCAACGCCTCCAGCGGTGGTTATCGCACTATCCGCGTTGACGTTCCAAAACATCCGGAAGATACTGTTCGCGTCCGTAAGGGAGTTACAGTAGCTGGCGGTACCGAGTCAGCCTCGGCGGGCGCGATCGGCGCGCCTTGAGTGATGACGCAGGTTTTCTGTGATCGCACCGAAGGTCTGAAAGGGGAGTGCGCGCCTTTACTGTGGCGCGAAGCTCTGGTAGCCTCGCGGTCAACAAAAGGAAGAGGGAAAGAAGCAATACCTGATGCCTCTCGAGGCCGCCCGTAAACGGGACATCATAAAGGCTAACGCCAGAGCGGCAACCGACAGCGGTTCGTCCGAAGTTCAAATCGCGATTTTTTCCGCGCGAATCGAGCAGCTCACCCAGCATCTCAAGGGTCACGCGAAAGACCATCATTCGCGTCGCGGATTGTTGCGCCTGGTCGGCAAGCGCCGCCGTCTGCTCGACTATCTGCATACGCAGGACTTTGATCGTTACAAAGGACTGATTGCGAAGCTCGGCATCCGGCGTTAGGCCGCGGCATCGCGGCATTGATCGTTGGTGATGCGCGGGCTCTGCGCGCGTCACGTCCCCTTGGGTGCATCAGGAAAGTAACGCCGCGTGGCCGAGCCGCGACATTGAACGGCGTTGCAGTCGTCTCCATCCCGCAGGTGTAAGCAATGTATCGAAAGCTAGAGATTGAGTTTGCCGGGCGGCGGTTGTCGCTCGAGACCGGCCGTTTGGCCCGTCAGGCGCACGGCGCCGTCCTCGCGCAGTATGGCGATACGGTCGTGCTCGCAACGGTGGTATCGGCCTATCAGGCGCGGGAGAAGATCGATTTTCTGCCGCTCACGGTGGACTATCAGGAAAAGACCTTCGCCGCCGGCAAGATCCCTGGCGGCTTTTTCAAGCGCGAAGGGCGACCGTCGGAAAAAGAGATTCTGACTTCCCGCCTGATCGATCGGGCGATGCGTCCGCTGTTTCCCAAAGGCTACGACAAGGAGACGCAGATCGTCGTGACGGTGCTCTCGGCCGATCGCGACAATGATCCCGATACGCTCGCGCTGATTGCGGCATCGGCGGCGCTCGAGGTTTCGGACGTTCCGCATAATGGGCCGGTCGCGGCGGTGCGGATGGGCCGGATCGACGGCCGCATAACCGTTAATCCGAAATTTGCCGAATTCGAAGAGAGCGACATCTCGCTGGTGGTCGCGGCCAAGCCCGACTCGATCGTGATGCTCGAGGGCGGCGCAGACATCGTGGACGAGGAAGCGGTCCTGGAAGCATTGTTCATGGCGCACGAAGAGCTGCGTCCGGTCTTCGAGCTGCAGGAGGAGCTGCGGCGGCTGGCCGGCAAGCCAAAGCGCGAATTCAAGCCCAAGGTGCTCGATCCCGCGCTGCTGGCCGCGGTCAAAGAGCAGATGGGCGGCGACCTCGAAGCGGCGCTCAAGATTTCCGGCAAGCAGGAGCGCAATAACGCGGTCTATGCCCTCTCGGATCGTGTCGTCGAGGAGATGGCTGGCCGCTTTCCCGATCGCGTCAAGGAGCTCGGCGAGGCCAGCGAGAAGGTGCTGCGCGAGCGCGTGCGCCGGGTGATTATCGAACAGGATCGGCGCATCGACGACCGCAGTTCGACCGAGATCCGTCCGCTCAGCGCCGAAGTCCAGGTGCTGCCCCGTACGCACGGCTCGGCGCTGTTCACGCGCGGCGAAACGCAGGCGCTGGTAACGGCGACGCTCGGCACTTCGTCCGACGAGCAGCGGGTGGACGCGCTGTTTGGCGAGCGTTTCAAGAAATTCATGCTGCATTACAACTTTCCGCCGTTTTCGACCGGGGAAGTGAAATTCTTGCGCGGTCCTTCGCGCCGCGACACCGGGCACGGCGCCCTGGCGGAGCGCGCGCTGGCGCCGATTCTGCCGGCGGAAGACGATTTTCCTTACACCATCCGCATCGTCTCGGAGGTGCTCGAATCCAACGGCAGCTCCTCGATGGCGAGCGTGTGTGGCGGCAGCCTCGCGCTGTTCGACGCCGGCGTGCCGGTCAAGGGGGCAGTCGCGGGAATCGCGATGGGCCTGGTCAAGGAAGGCGAGCAGGTGCGCGTGCTCACTGACATCCTGGGCGACGAAGACCATCTGGGCGACATGGACTTCAAGGTGGCGGGCACCGCCGACGGCATCACGGCGATCCAGATGGATAACAAGGTCGGCGGCGTGACGCGCGACGTGATGCGGCAGGCGCTGCTTCAGGCGCGCGAGGCGCGACTGTTCGTGCTGAGTGTGATGGAAAAGGCGCTCGAGAAACCGCGCGCCGACACCTCGACCTATGCGCCGCGGATCGTAACCCTGCATATCAAACCCGACAAAATCCGCGACGTCATCGGACCCGGCGGCAAAGTGATCCGCGGACTGGTCGAAGAGACCGGCTGCAAGATCGATATCGAGGACGACGGCACTGTGCGGATCGCGTCGGCCGACGGCGACGCGATGGAACGGGCGGTCGCGGCGATCCAGGGCATCACGGCGGAGCCCGAGGTCGGACGCATCTACCACGGCGTGGTGCGCAAGATCGTCGAGTTCGGCGCTTTCGTCGAAATCATGCCGGGCACCGACGGCCTGCTGCACATCTCACAGCTCGCCAAAGAGCGCGTGCGGCGGGTCGAAGACGTCGTGCACGAGGGCGACGAGATCATGGTCAAGGTGCTCGACGTTGATCGCAGCGGAAAAATCCGGCTCTCGCTACGCGAGGCGCAAGAGGAACTCGAGCAAAAGGCCAAATAGGATTCGAATCTGATCTTGATGATAAAAAAGAGCGTACTGACGAACGGGGTTCGCGTTCTCACCGAGGCGATGCCGCAGGTGCTGTCGGCCACGATCGGCATCTGGGTCGAGAATGGCTCGCGGTACGAAGAGGGGCCGGAGAACGGCGTCTCGCACTTTATCGAGCATCTGCTGTTCAAGGGCACCGCGAAGCGCACCGCGGCGCAAATCGCCGAGTCGATCGACGCGGTCGGCGGCGTGCTCAATGCGTTTACCGGCAAGGAGTACACCTGCTACTACGCCAAGGTGCTGGGCGAGGACGTCAAGATGACGGTGGATTTACTCGCCGACATCTTCCTCGATTCAGTCTTTGCCCCCGAGGAGATCGATCGCGAGCGGCAAGTGGTGCTGCAGGAGATCTCGCAGGCCGAAGATACGCCCGACGATTTTATCCACGATCTCTTCAATCTGCATTTCTGGGGCGGCCATCCGCTGGCGCTGCCGATTTTCGGTTCGGTCGAGACCGTCAACGCGATCGATCGCGAGCTGCTGGTTTCGTTCATGGCCGATCGCTATCGCGCGGGCAGGGTCTTTATCGCCGCGGCGGGCGCGATCGATCATGAGCTGCTGGTTGCGGACTGCGAACGGCTGTTCGGCGGGATCGAGGGTGACGGCACGATCGGTCCGATCACGGCGCCGACCGAGCGCCTGATGGTGCTGAACCAGGCGAAGAAGCTCGAGCAGGCGCATATTTGTATCGGCGGCCGCGGGCTCAGCCAGGTGGACCGGCTGCGCTACGCCGGCTACGTGCTCAACACTGCGCTCGGCGGCGGGATGTCGTCGCGGCTGTTCCAGGAGGTGCGCGAAAAGCGCGGCCGCGTCTACAGCATCTATTCGTTCATGTCGGCGTTTCTCGACTGCGGCTATTTCGGGATCTACGCCGGGACCTCGCCCGAATGGGTCGATGAGGTGATTGACGTGACGATCAAGGAGTTGGTGCAGGTCGTCCGCGAAGGCTTACGGCCGGCAGAACTGACCCGCGCGAAGAGTCAACTCAAGGGCAACATGTTGCTCGGGATGGAATCAACGGATAGCCGGATGAACCGGCTGGCGCGCAACGAAATCTATTTCCATCGCGACATCCCGCTCGAAGAGATCGCGCGGGGCATCGAGCAGGTCACCAACGATCAGGTAGTCGAGCTGGCATCGTCGTGCTTCAAGGGCGAGCGCATGGGAATGGTGATGCTCGGTGATTTGAAGGGCCGCGAGATCGGCCCGGAGATCTTCGCCCCTCTGAACTGATCATCCGACTTAGCGCGTAAACTTTCCGGACCCCCCTTGGTAAGCGCGTGAGTATCGGAGCAACTCGAACACGTTCTCCCTTTTCAAACAGGGAGTGGACTATCTAAGGCCCGCTATATTCAACTACCGGGTAGAAAGCGTTCTTGCCGGAGTAGTCGAAATTCAGGCTCGGACTCAGAATTCGCATCGTGATCGTCTTCACCGCCTGCGCCGTTTTCCATATAAAGCCATCCGGTAGAAGTATCTGAACTTCTCCTGTTCCTTGCCGGAAACCGAGTCGAGATGCGGAGTCAGATGGACTTCAAGCACACCGGGAACGGAGAAACGGCTGCGCTTACCATCCACGCTCATCTCGATAGGAACGAATTGCGGTTCCAGGACTTGGCGCCAGGTTGCAGCGAAAATCGCGAACGGTCCATCACCGCCAGCGCGTCCGTAGGCAATCTCAACGATAGCGGAGCGTTGTTCGACGCTAGCCCTGTCGCTGATGTACACGCCACCGGTTCCATTACCTTCGTGGATCGCGCGCGGCCACGATTCCGTCTGGATGAAATCGACCCCGCCAAGGTTCACATCACCGTAGTTTCCCTGGCGGATGTGATATCCGACCAGCGCCTCGCAGCGCCCACCGGATGGCAAACCGCTGAAATTGCATGGGCACCCGAAATCACAATTGCATGACTCCATGTAGTCGGCCGAAATATGCCAGGGGACCTGCTGAGTCATTGGCGGCTACCTCCCTATAAAGGGGAATGTTACGGTACTTGACAGTACTGCCGCGCCTGCTATTCTGGCTCGGACAGGCCGGTGCTCTAACGTTAGTGCTATGCGCGCTCATTCAATTCCTCGCTGGCGGCTTTCTGAAGCTCCGGCCTAGTCAATGGGGAGAACCAGTAGAAAAAGCGAGTGTAGTACGATTCCTTCGGACCGCTGCGATATCGAACTACTCCGTAGATGGCAACGCGCTTCGCTCCGCAATTGACGCTCGCCATATGCTCTTCAGTCCAGTGGATTGTTATGCGAATAGGGTCAAGTTCACCGCCGACGGCCAAGACCGAGCGGGCGATGTCTTGGGGCGCGTGAATCAGACGCTCCCATCTTGGCTCGGTCATATCCGCCACACAGTCGAATTTCCAAGAACCTGCAAGGATTTCGGTCAATTCAGCAGGACTACTTCCAACATTGTGCAGGTTGATCGTCAGGCGCGAGATTGGCTCTTGCACATGGAGTACTTCGCTCATCAGGGCGAGTGGCGTCATTCCCACTACCATCAGGTATGGCCGGTTGACGTGAAGAGCGAGGCGAGCGGCTTCGGCAGCAAGACCGGTCGCTTTAACCATTTCGCGAGTCACGCCTACCAACTGCCAATTGAATATCGCGATCGCGCCAGTCGCGGCGGCCGCGATTCCAGTAAAGAGGATAAGCCAGAGAGAATCATCATTGCTCTGACCCTCATTCTGACCGGAGCTGGCTTGATGATCTGGGGCGCCGATCATCGCGGCGGAATCGGTGTCAGTGTCTTGCTTGTAGGCGGTAGCCTCTGGGAAGTGGCGTTTGTAATTGCGGCTCGCGGGCTCACTTGGCTCTAGGAGTGAGTGAGCAATGGTCAGTAAGAAGGCTAATCCAACCACGAAGAATGGCAAACCAATGTAGCCAGCGCTTAGCACGCATGATGCTAGCCAGCTTTCACAGATATATCGCGTTCCTTGCGTCGCCGTCGCGCGAAGCGGGCCTTCTGACTCCGATAGTGCGGGTTCGTTTTCAATTCGTAGTCCTTACAGGTGTAGCAGTAGAAGAAAATGATTTTCTGCGCATGCTTCGTCTTAGGCATGGCTTCTCGCCCTCGGGAATCTTAGGTTCAATTGAACCTGCTTTCTGGCCGCGTGATGCAGAAGCATCCGCCAGTTCGGACGCTTCAGCATCCTGCTATAGCTTCGCCGAAAATGTCGGGATTCTTCCGGTTGTTGTGGCGGAACTGAAACTCATTCAGGTACAGGGGCAGATACTTCTTGCTGACGTTGTGATAGGCGCCGATGACTCCGCGCTTGAACAGCGCCCAAAAGCTTTCGATGTTGTTGGTATGGACTTCGCCGCGCACGTACTCATTCTCGGAATGCTTGACGGCTTCGTGCGGCAACCCGCCCGCCGCTTGCAGATAGTCATAACCGCGATGATCATCGGTTGCGACGAGGCTTACGCGGTCGCTGACGGCCTTGCGCACGAAGCGGTTAAGGGTTTTGGCGTCCGTATTCTCGATGATCTGGCAAACCACGTTACCCTTCCGACTGATGGCTCCGATGACGCCCACCTTGCCGGAGCCGATTCCGCCAGACGTGCGATTTCTTGTCCCAATGCCGGTTCTTGTCCTTGCCGCCGATGAAAGTCTCATCGACTTCCACGATACCCATAAGCTGCTTGAAATCATCATCCCGCATACCGGCGCGGAGCCGATGGCCGACGTACCAAGCGGTATGCAGAGAGGAACGCTCGCCAAAGAACGTCCGGCGAAGCTGGCGGGACGAAACGCCCTTTTTGCTCTGCAACATGGTGTAGAGAACCTTAAACCACGTTACGAGCGGGACGTTGGTATTCTCGAAGATAGTCCCGACCAGCACCGAGAACCGATAGCCGTTCTTACCGCACGTCGCGCTCTGGCACTGCCACTTGAAGGCTTGCTTGAGCGTGTAGACCTTTTCGTTTCCGCAACGCGGACATTTGACCTTACCGTCAGGCCATCGCCGGTCTTTGAGAAATTGGCTGCAAGCAGCTTCGTCGGGAAACGTCGCCATGAATGCTTGGAAGGTCATCATGCATAGAAATCTACCACCGAATCAGAGCACTGTCAAGTACCGTAACATTTCCTAATAAGCCTTTCGATGTCCAAAGTAGATTCAGCACTCCGAGACAGTTTTGGGAGTAGTTGACTCACCCACGCCACGCCTTTTCTGGCCCTGCCATGAAAGAGTCAATGAGCTGCGGGAACAGTGCAATAGTGGTAACAAGCTTGCCTTCGAGCCAAATTATGTCATCGATGCGATTAATCACTTTACCCTTATCTCGAAAGTGAATATCCATCGTTTCCATTTCGAATAGGGTCTTGCCTTGCTCGTATTTCATCCTGTTGGGGAATGGATATTGACCAGAAATAGCGGAAATAAGCCTCAGTACTTCTGCACCTCGCTCATCAACGGTCCCCTTAATTTCCACTCCTGACATAAGATTAGTAAGTTTCTCAGCCAGTCGTCGAAAATCGCTTTGCTCGCTGTAAAAATATTCGCTTGGTAGGCTAAGGCCGATTATTGGGGTCAGGGTTTCTAGCCCCCGTCGAAGCTTGAATTCAGCTGTCAATAAGTTTTTATCGCTCTCTTTGAGCGAATCGAATATGCGGGATAGACGAATTGCGCCGATTCCGGACCATATACCTAGCAGGGTTGCATTGATGGCGGCGACTTTCACCGGGTCCGGTATCATTCAAGAACCCCCTTTGCTTGAGTGTTTCGTTTCGCTCACTTCCACACCGCCTTCGCGGTTTCGACCACGAGGCGCAGCTTCGCCTGCTGATCCCCGGCGCTCAACAGATTGCCGCCGACCGTACTGGCAAATCCGCACTGCGGGCTCAGTGCGAGTTGCTCGAGCGGGACGAATTTCGCAGCCTCGTCAATCCGCCGCCCGATTGCGCCCGTGTCTTCGAGCACCGGCGTCTTGGTGCTCACCAGACCGAGGACCGCGAACTTATCCTTGGGCATAAAGCGCAATGGCTCGAAGCCGCCGGCGCGTGGATCGTCGTACTCGAGTAAGAAGCCATCGACGGCGCATTCATTGAACAGCCGCTCGGCGACGGCCTCATAGCCGCCCGCGGCGAGCCAGCGCGAGCGGAAGTTGCCGCGACACAGATGCATCCCAACCACGCTTGACACGATGATTACATTAACCCGCAGGAGTATCCCGCATGAAAGTACAACTACCGCTGGTCGATGATGCGGCCCACGAGCCGCAGACCGCCGATTCCGCACCAGACCGCGAGCCTGACGAAGCCGCGACCTTCGACGCCTATTCGCAGGCCGTGATGCGCGCCGCCGAGGCGGTGAGCCCGTCGGTCGTTAATCTCGAAGTCTTCGGCGCCGGCCGCGCCGGCACTGAGAGTCCGCGCGGTAGCGGCTCGGGTGTCGTCTTTACGCCGGACGGCTACGTCATGACCAACAGTCACGTCGTGCACGGCGCGGCGCGGATCAGCGTCACCGGCAACGACGGCAAGCGGATGAGCGCAACGCTGATCGGCGACGATCCCGATACCGACCTCGCGGTAATCCGCGTCATCGGCAACGACCTGCCGGCGGCGCAGCTTGGCGATTCGCAGCGGATTCGCGTCGGCCAACTGGTCGTCGCGATCGGCAATCCCTATGGCTTTCAATGCACTGTCACCGCAGGCGTCGTCAGCGCGCTCGGCCGTTCACTGCGAGCGCGCTCCGGTCGGTTGATCGACAACGTCGTGCAGACCGACGCCGCGCTCAATCCCGGCAACTCGGGCGGACCCCTGGTCAATTCACTCGGCGCGGTGATCGGCATCAACACAGCGACGATCATGTCCGCGCAGGGACTCTGCTTCGCAATCGCGATCAACACCGCGAAGCTCATCGCGGCCCGCCTCATTCGCGATGGCCGCATCGTCCGCGCCTATATCGGCATCGCCGGTCACAACACTGAGTTGCAGCGCCGCGTGACGCGTTTCCATCAACTGCCGGCGAGCAGCGGCGTAACCGTCGCGGCAGTCGAGCCTGACAGCCCAGCGCTACGCGCGGGACTTCTGCCCGGCGATATCGTGGTCGCTCTGGCGGGTAGTCCCATCGCCGGCATTGACGACCTGCAGCGGCTACTCACTGCAGATCGGATCGATACCCGTCTCGAGCTCGTACTGCTGCGCCGCACCGAAAAGCTGACGCTCACGATCGTTCCCGACGCCAGGCGGAGCGCAGCGGAGCCGGGCAGGCGAGTCCGCGAGCTGCGTTAGGATTAAGGCACCGCGACGAGCCGCGAACCTAACGTACGCCCGATTGCATTTTCGGACGCGAGTGCAATACTCCATCCCGTTCGGCAAGGGCGGGCCCCGCTATTTCAGGTGGCCTATGGACCAAACCTGAGCCTGAAGGAGAGCACCATGAAGCAGTCTGGAATAACGATCGGCGCGGCCCTCATCGCGAGCATGTTCGCGCTCGGCCTCGGAGCCTCGGCAAACGCCGCGAGTAACGCCAAAGACGAGGCGGCGATCAAGAGCGACGAACAGAAAATCATGGACGCCAGCAACGCTGACGAAGTCATGAAATACTACGACGGGAAGAACATCGTCTTCTTCGACTTCGTTCCCCCCGCGGAGTACAAGGGCGCCAAGGCGGTGCACGCCGACCTCGACAACTTCTTCAATAACGCCAGCGACGTCAAAGGCGAATTTCTCGACATCGGGGTTGTGACCGACGGCAAAATGGGCGTGGCGTATAGCGTTCAGCACTTCACCTGGAAGGGCAAGGACGGCAAGGCGCAGGAGGGCAACTTCCGCGTGACCGATGTTTATCGCAAAGAAGGCGGCGTCTGGAAAGTAATTCATTCACACGTCTCGGTCCCCGTCGATCCGGCGACCGGCAAGCCCGACATGGCGGCCAAGGTCAGCTAGCTGGAGTTCGACTGAGTAATCAGTGAGTATTGAATAATCAGTAGGTAATGTATGAAGCTCGGGGTGCTGGCGTTTCTGACTGAACAATCGGGGAATCCCGGCACGCTGGCGCGCACGGCCGAAGAAGTGGGCTGCGAATCATTTTTCGTCGCCGAGCATCTATGCCTGCCGACTAACTATTCGACTTACTATCCGCGCTCGAAGGACGGCAAGGTACCCGAGTTCTATGCGCGACTGATCGATCCTTTCGTCGCGCTCGCGATTGCCGCGAGCGCGACGTCACGGATCAAGCTCGGCACCGGTATCTGCCTGCTGCCGGAACGCAATGTGATCGCGACCGCGAAGGCCACCGCCTCGATCGACTTTTACTCCGGCGGGCGGCTGATTCTCGGCGTCGGCGCCGGCTGGTTTCCTGAAGAAGCCGCCGTGATGGGCGTGGATTTCAAACGGCGCTGGCGGCATCTGCGCGAAAGCGTTGAGGCGCTGCGCCTGCTTTGGAGCCAAGACAACGTGGCGTACGACGGCGAGATCATCAAGTTTCCGCCGCTCAAGCTCGGGCCCAAACCGTTGCAGAAGCCCGGACCGCCGATCCTGCTCGGCGCACACGATCCAAAACACGCGCTGAAGCGGGTCGCCCGCTATGCCGACGGCTGGTGCCCCGGCGGGCTGACCGTCGAGCAGGCGCGCGACTGTATCCCGCGCATCCGGAGCATGGCGCGCGACTTCGGACGCGACCCGGCGAAGCTCGAGTTCTCGGTGCTGCTGATGGGCGGCGCCCCGCCAACCGCCGACGTGATGAAGCAGTATGCCGAGGCGGGAGTCAGCCGACTGGTGATCGCAGCGGCGGGCACGGTGACCGGCGACGGCGTCGCGGCGGTCCGCAGCCTCGCGCCGGTGGTCGAGGCTGCCGCCAAAACTCCATAACCGTCGGTCTCACCGTCTGGATAGTCCGCGCTCCGTTGTCGCGTTTTCACCGTCCGGGCAGCACGCCGCTCCGTTGTCGCGTTTTTGCTCGATTGCCTGCCGAACGGATCGCGCGAAGCACTTTGCGCGCGGGTCTGCCTAACCGAAGCCGCAAAAATTCAGACGTAACGGAGCAGCGTGCGCTGGGCATCCGCGATCGCGCCGAGGGTCTCTGTGGTCGTCCGGCCGCGCGGCGGCAGAATCAGGCGGTGAACTCCGAGATCCTCGTAGCGCCGCGACTGCTCGCGATCGAGTTCGCCCGTCGGCGTGAGATTGATTTCGAGCTCGTCGAAACGGCGGCCGTGGCGGAGACAGGCGGCGCGCAGGCCGCCGACGCAAATAGCCGCGGCTGCGAGATCGAGTCCATAGCCGTACCAGCCGTTGCCGACGCGCGCCGTGCGGCCAAAGGCGTAGGCGGACTTACCGCCGAAGATAATCGGCGGATGCGGATTTTGCAGCGGACGAGGTTCCGCACGGACTCCGCCGAACGAGAAATAACGTCCGCGAAACTCGGCGCGCTCCATCGACCATAGCGCCCGCATCGCGGCGATCGCCTCTTCGGCGCGCCAGCCCTTGTGATCGAACGGCATTCCAACCGCCTCGAACTCGAATTCGAGGTTGCCGATGCCGACGCCGAAAATCAGCCGACCGCCAGAGATCACATCGACCGACGCGATTTGCTTCGCGAGCACGACCGGATTCCGAAGCGGCAGCAGCATGATGCCGGTGCCGAAGCGCAGAGTGCGCGTATGCGCAGAGGCAAAAGCGATCGTGGCGCAGAGATCAACGAAAACGGTCTCCGGCGGCATCGGCGACGAGGCGGTATGTGGATCAGCCAGCGCGAGATGTTCGCCGCCCCAGAAACTGTCGAAGCCGGCAGCTTCGGCGGCGCGCGCCACCGCCGCGATAGCCTCGGGCGTCACGCACGGCCGCATGTTCATCCCGAACAATCCGTACTTCATTTCTTTCACCGCTCCGAGGGTACGCGCTCTTGCAGGCTCACACGTGCAATGTTTCGCGCGAAACAATTTGTGTCGCTGCTCGGAAGTCGCGCCGTTTTGCGGTCGAGCGGTCGCTCGGTAACGGATGATGCTGCTGCTACCTGCGGCTCGCGCACGGCTTTTAGTGCAGGGTGTAGAGTTTTATCCAGCCGGCTGCGCCGTTGCCACCGGGCCCTGCGCCGGTATCGCCCGCGGCACCGGCGCCGCCATTGAGACGGATCGTGCCGGTGTTCGCGACGTAGTCGGGCGTCGCCATCAGGACGACCCCGCCGCCACCGCCGCCGGCGCCGCCACCGCCCGATGTGCCCGCTGCGCCGTTGCCGCCATTGACGTCGATCGTGCCGGTAAAGCTAATTAAATCGGCACAGATCAGGACGACCGCGCCGCCGCCGTTGCCGGCGATAGATTTGAGGGCGGAACCTTTGCCACCATTGCCGCCGCCACCGCCACCGAGGTCAACCTTGTCGGCGACGGTCGAGACCCATCGCTGCGCGACCGCGGTAGGCGTGCTGCCGTTGCCGCCGGCGAGTCCGGGCGCGCCACCGAGGCCGCCGGCCGCGAGCTGCATCACGGCGAAATCAGGATTGTGCAAGGCGCGGCCGGCCAGAATGCTGGCGGGTCCGCCAAACATGTCGCTATCGCCCGCATAGTGTCCTGAACCAGTGGTGGCTGCGCCGCCACCGCCACCGCCCGAACCACCGCCGTTGGAATAGCCGCCATTATTTGCCGCAGCGTTGATCGTTCCGGCGATCGTACACGGGCCGTTGACGAAGGCAAGCCACTCGCCACGCGGCAGATCGACCGGGGCTCCCGACACGGAGGAGGTGTTCGTGACGGTGATCGTCGCGCCAGAGGGCACGGTCAGGCGCGGATAGCAGTGTGCCCCCTGGAGTGAGGCGGAGCCGTCGGGATCAGGCTCCGAGCTGTCACAAAAATAATGCATCCAGTCGGGAGCGTCGGTCAGGGCGAGTCCCGCCGCGCGGGCTACGGGCGCACGCGCGACCAGAAATGCCGCCAGGGCAAACGCGAGCTTCCTCATCGTTGGCCTGCGCGTCATCTTGTCTTGTCCGCAGTGGCGGCCTGCAGCGTAAAGAAATTTGACCAACCTGAACCGGCAGGACCGCCCGCCCCGGCGCCTGAGCTGCCCGCGCCGCCAGTCCCACCGTTGACGAGAGTGACGCCCGAGTTGGCGACGTAAGTGGGCGTCGCGAGAATCACGACGCCGCCGCCCCCGCCGCCACCACCGCCTCCGCCCGCGGCGCCCGCGCCGCCGTCGCCGCCGCTGACGTTGATCGCGCCGGTGAAGTTAATCGAATTACAGGCGAGGGCGACGCCTCCGCCACCACCGCCGCCGGTTCCCCCGACGCCGCGTCCCGCGCCGCCGTTCCCGCCCGCGCCACCACCGAGGACGCCGAGTGTGGACGCGGTATTCCAGATCCATCTTTGCGTAACGGTTGTGGGTGTGGAGCCCATCTTGCCTGCGGCCGCGATCGCTCCCGCGAGGCCGCCTTGCGCGGCGACCGCAACGCGGAAAGTTCCGAACAGATTGGATACGCCACCCGCTGAACCCGCGTCGGTGGCTGCCGCGCCACCGCCACCGCCGCCGGAGCCGCCGCCGTTGCCAACGCCGCTCTGGACCGCGGCCGCGTCGATCTCACCCGCGATCGTGCAGGGACCGTTGACCAGCGCCTGCAGGGTTCCGCGCGGGGAATCTGCCGGCACGCCGACTGAACTCGCCGCGCCGGTGACCGTCAGTACCGCGCCGAGCGGCACAGTCAGGCTTGGGTAGCAGTGGATTCCCTGGAGCGATGCAGAACCATCGGGGTCCGCTTCGGAGCTGTCGCAAAAATAATGGGTCCAGCTCGGGGCGTCGGTGAGAAAGAGCGTGGTCTGCGCGGGCGCCGCAGTTGGCCTCGCGTGCAGCAGCGCTGCGCCCAACATGATCGCGCAACCGGCGAACGCGGCGGTCGTTATCAGACTGCGCCAGGTTCTATGAATGTGCGCGTTCATTGCAAGGTGAATTGCTTGAACCAGCCCTTGCCGCCGGCCCCGCCGACCAGCCCACCGCCGGCGCCGTTCCCGGCCGCGCCGCCATCGACGATGATCGAGCCGGTATTCGCGACGTAACTCGGCGTCGCCATCAGGACGACGCCGCCACCACCGCCGCCGCCTCCACCGCCACTGCTGCCGGACGGGGCATTCAGGCCGTCACCGCCGCTGACGTCGATCGCGCCGGTGAAATTTATCGAGGCGCAGACCAGCCCCACGCCGCCGCCGCCTAGCCCGGCCGCGCCGCCGGAATTGCCGCCCGCGCCGCCGATCGAACCGCCGATTACGCCGTAGGTTATCGCGCCGCCCCAGATGAATTTCTGCGACGCCGCGGTCGGAGTTGACCCCGGCGCGCCTGGTTGGTTAACGCTGCGTCTCGTGCCGCCGCCGAGGCCGCCGGTCGCGGCAGTAACGATATTCGCGGTCCCGAAGACGACCGAATCTGCGCCGTTAACGCCGCTGGTATGCGAAGGCGCTCCGCTGCCGCCGCCACCACCGGAGCCGCCGCCGTTACCGCTCTCATCAATAAACGCGCCGGCCGCGATCGTGCCCGCAATCGTGCAGGCGCCGTTGACGAAGGCGAGAATTTCTCCGCGCGGCAGATCGCGCGCCGCGCCGGGCAACGAGACCTTGTCGGTCACCGCGAGGGTGGCCCCAGTGGGAATCGTCAGACTTGAATAGCAGTGGGCTCCCTGGACTGAAACCGAGCCGTTGGGATTAGGCTCCGTGCTATCGCAAAAGTAGTGCAGCCAAACCGGCGCATCGGTGAGATAGAGCGATTGCGGCTGAGCGAGGGCGGCGCGGGTCCCGCATAAAGCAAGTATCAGTGCCCCGGCAGCGCCCAGTGTAAAGCGGAGGCGCGAAAACACGGTGTCGCATAATAATCAGATTAACGGATTGCGGGCCAGCGATAATCTTCTGTGCAATATTTGTCGCCGCGCGTCATTTTCGTGCTCATCCGTCGAGCTTGTAAAAGCGGACCGGGTTCGCCGTCATGATGTTGTGACGCGCCTCCTCCGACAGCGTCTCCAGCGCCCGCTCGACCTGCTTGACGACGCCCGGATAGGTGCAATCGAAGTGCGGGAAATCGGAGCCCCAGAGAATGTTGCGATCGAGCCCGAGTGCACACATCGCGGCGAGGGTGCGCTCGTCTGGATCGAGCGAGAGGTAACAATTCTCCATGAAGTATTCGGTCGGGCGCTTTTTGAGCCACGGCGCCATCGGACCCATCTTCTCGTAGTGACCGTCCATGCGATCGAGCCAATAGCCCGCCCAGCCGACGCCCGCCTCGAGAAAGGCGATGCGCAAGCGCGGGAAGCGCTCGAGCACGCCGCCGCAGATGACGTCCATGCAAGCCGCCTGCTGCTCGAACGGATGGCAGACCATGTGGAAGGCGAAGGTGTCGCTCAGGTAGCGGTCGGCCCCGAGCGCGGGCATCTTGGTGCCGAAGCTCGAATGGATCGCCACAGGGATATCAAGTTCCTGGGCCTCGCGCCATAAAACGTCGTAGGCCGGGTCGCACAGGCGGCGATGATTGAACGGATTCGGGCGGATGAAGACCGCCTTGTAGTTGAGTTCCTTGACCACGCGGCGCATCTCGGCGACGGCGGCGTCGACGTCCTGCAGCGGCATCGCGGCGACGCCGAAGAGCCGTTTGGGATGGGGGCGGCAGAAATCCGCCATCCAGTTGTTGTAGGCCCGGCAGGCGGCGACGGCGAGCCGCGGCTCCTCGAGATCGCCATACAAAAGGTAGAATGAAGGATACAAAAAGGAGACGTCAATGCCTTCGGCGTCGAGCACCTTAACCCGTTCGTGAGGGTCCCAGCTCGCCGGCAGGATATCCTCCCAGGCCGCAGTGCGGGTGCGTTCGGTATCGAGGTAGCCGCCGGGAATCACCGCGGCGACGATCGAGTCCCCGGGCGCGCGGCGGCGTTCATCGTTGACCCAGAACTCGTCGGCGCCGCCGGCCGCGCGGCGAATCTGGATTACGCGGTCGCGGAATTCGGGCTCGACATACTCTTCCCAGAGCTTGCGCGGCTCGACGATATGACCGTCGGCGTCGATAATACGGGCCATCGCGTGCGACCTCCCGATTAGGTGTACGGGGTCAGTGAAGCGCTATCGCAGGCCGCTCGTCAAGGAACGGCTCCGGCCCTCTCACAAGTTAAGTCTTTAGAGGCGGAGTTGCTCGGCGGACCGGATGATCGATCGGCAGCGCGCAGAAGCTGTCGCTCTCGACGTGGAGCGCGCGATTAAAGCGTGCGCGCAGATTCTCGAAGGCAATCATCGCCGTCAGTTCGACGATCTGAGGCGTCGCGAAATATGCCTTGAGCCCGTCGAACACGGTTTCGCTGACGTCGGCCGGCGTGCTGGTCATCCCTTCCGCATAGCGAAGAATGGCCTTGTCGCGCGGGTCGAAGAAGACGCTGCGCTCGAACGCGTGCAGCTCGGCGAGCTGCTCGTCGGTGATGCCTTGGGCTCTGCCTACGGCAGAGTTGATGTCCACTCAGAAAGGGCATCCTACGATCTGCGCTGTGCGGATGCAGGCGAGCGTTTTGAGCCGCGACTCGACACCCAATCCTCGCGTGAGCGCGCCGGTCAGTGCCGAGTAGGCCTCGGCGATCTCCGGGCAGTGCGCGAAGGCCGTCACGGGGATGGGAACGCGCCCCAACGCCTCGGTGCTCTTCTGGTAAATCAGCTGCACGGTCGGCGCGGCGTCTTCGTGTGAAACTCCCTTGATCCGCATCGCGTCACTCCTCTCCGGGTGGGGCCGCGATTCTCGATCGAGTTTCAGCAGCCGTCAAGTCCGAGCCGTCAGTGCAGGCGGACGGGCATCTCCTTGATACCGGCGACGAAGTTCGAGCGCATCCGGCGGATCGGCCCGACCGGTTCAGCGTTGGGATAGCGTCGCAAGAACTCGGTGAAGAAGAGCCGCAACTGCATCTCGGCCAGCCGCGCGCCGAGACAGTAGTGCTGGCCGGTGCCGAAGCCGAGCTGCGGAAGCTCGGCGCGGGTGGCGTTGAAACGAAAGGGGTCGGTGAAAATCTCCTCGTCGCGATTGGCCGAGGGGTACCAGAGGATGACTTTGTCGCCGGCGCGGATCTGCTTGCCGCGCAGCTCGGTGTCCGCGATCGCGGTGCGCCGCATGTGCATGATGGGGCTGACGTAACGGACGATCTCGGCGGCCGCGGTGGCCATCAGCCCGGAATTCGCGGCCAGCCTGCGGCGCTCGTCGGGGAACTGCGCCAGCGCGATCACACCGCCGGAGATCGAGTTGCGCGTCGTCTCGTTGCCGGCGACGACCAGCAGGATGAACGTGCCGAGGTACTGCTCCTTGCTCATCGTCTCGCCGTCGGGGGTCTGCGAGTGCACGAGCATACTGATGAGATCGTTGCCCGGATGCGCCAGCCGCTGGTCCCAGAGACGCGCCGAATAGTCGATCATCGCGGCGACGTCGCGGGCGGTAGCCTCGGGACTTTTGCGCAGCTCGGGGTCGTCCTCGGCGATCAGCGAATTGGACCAGTCGAAGAGCTTGAGGCGATCCTCCTGCGGCACGCCGAGCAACTCGGCGAGCATCTGGACCGGCAGCTCGGCAGCAATGTCAGTGACAAACTCGCACTCGTGGCGCGCGCCGAGACGATCGAGGATGGCGCAGACGCGCTCGTGAATCCGCTCCTCGAGGGGCTTGAGGCGCAGCGGCGAAAAAGTCGGCGAGAGCATCCGGCGGAAGCGGTTGTGCTCCGGCGGATCCATGCTGATCATCGGGGCGGCGGTCTCCTCGGCTCCGAGGCCGGCCACGCCAACCACGTTCTCGTCGAAGATGCGATGGCCGCCATGGGCGCGCGCCGACGAGAAGACCGCGGGATTTTTCGAGATCGCGACGATGTCGTCGTATTTGGTAATAGACCAGAAGCCGCGCCCATCAGGCTCGGGATTCCAGTGGACCGGATCGTCGCGGCGCAGGCGCGTGAAGAGCTCGTGCGGGACGCCAGCGAGGTAGAGGTCGGGGTTTTTGAGATCAACTTCGTCGAGCGTCATGGCGCGATCCTCGATCAATCGACGGGCGGGCGGAGCGGCTTCGCGGCGATTACTGCCCCTGCCAATGCCACGGCGGCTCGAGCGTGCTCGAGAGCATAAGCAGCAGCCGCACCGAGTGCGAATTGGCGCGATAGTTCAGATCGCTGACGTACTCGACGCCCGCCCGCCCGGAGATTCCGCTGAGCACACTGGCCGCGCCTCTGCCGAAGCCTAGCGGCGCCGGCAGATGAAACAGATCGATCGCGAGGCCGCCGCTATGCTCTTTGCCCAGGGTGTAGGGATAGAACCTCGCCGGGTAGGAATAGTTCGAGCCATAGCCGGGCGCCTGTTCGGTATAGAACAGGTCGAGGGAAATTTTGTTGGAGAGCTTTTTATCGACATTGAACCAGCGTCCGATCTGCAAATCCACCTCAGTGGCATTGGGGCCGAGGGCGTTGCCCATAAGTTGGCCGTCATAGGTCCAGTAGAGCGAGTCGCCGTGGGTGGAATAGTTCGGCTCGAGCAGGGCATACTCGAAACGGAAGTCGGTCAAGCCATCGGCGGTGAGGCGCGGCAGATAGAATCCGCCCTGATAGGAGACCGCGAGGAACGGCAGGAAGCGGCCTATGCCGGCGACTTCGTTGGTGAGATTGTCTTCGCCGAGAATCTCCTGGTAGACCTCCAGATTGCGCAGTTTAGGGATTCGGAATTTCAGATAGATACCGCCGCGCGAGTTGGTATCGCCGCTCGACACGCTGCCGGTCGCGAAGCCGGTGGCGCGGCCGATGAAGCCGAGGGTGCTGTAATTATTGTTATGCGAGCCACCAAACATGATTGTATGGGTGAAGCCAAACTCGAAGTTCGGCAGCGGCTTGAAGCTGAAGATCTGGCCGTCGATCCAGGGATGTGAAAAGTAGCGCTCGCTGTTGAGCTGGCCGAAGAAGCCCTGAAAGCGAAATTGTCCCAGATAGCGCAAGAAGCCCGGCAACAGCGTCGGATGGATGGACTGGATGCGCCCGGCCGGGAAGGGCGAAGCCGCGTTGCCCTGCGCCAGCGGTCCGAAATGGCCAGCACCCCACCACATCTCGTCGGTGCCGAGGGAGATCGCGAGGTTGCCCCAGCTCAGCACGCCGCCGCTACCCAGTAGCTGCAGGCGGCTGTTGTTTTTAATGTTGCGTGAGAGCGGGCCGGCCGCGGCGCCCTCGGCGTAAGCGGTGAGAAAGCCGCCGTAGCCCGCCCAGCCGGAGGCGCGCACGATCTCATTGCCGCCGGTCGCCGTCTGGATGGCGTCGTTGTAGGGCAGCAGGGGGGTGGACTCCTCGGCGTTGATGCCGGCGTCGCTCTTGACCGCGGTATTACTGGTGCGCCATTGACGTTGCTCGCCGCGCGAGTAGAGGAGCTGGGTTTCGACCCGCTGGATCGGATAGGCCATCGAGGGGAGTTGATCCTCGACGTTGTTCTCGAGCCAGCCGACTTCATCGTGCAATTCGAGACGCAGGTTACGGACAAGTTCTTGTGCGAGCGGATCGGCGGCGGCTGACTGTTCGACGTTGCCTTCGGCTTCGAGCGCTAAGCGCGCGGCCTCGACTCGGCTAATCGGTTTGATTTCGTTGAGCCAGGTATCGAGGTAGCCGAGGCCGTTGAGGGTGTCGAGTTCCTCATAGACCGGGCTGTCGAGCGGGATGAAGACGACGTAGGTTGAGGCGCGTGCGACAGCCGGCCAGCTCGCCAGGGCTAACGCGAGCAAGCATTTGAGTGAAATCAGGCGACGCAGGAAGTTGCTCAAATCAATCTCGATAAAGCGCCGAGCGGCGGCTTCAAGGCATCGCTGCCGATTGCGAACGAGCGCGAGCGCTGCGGATGCGGCACAGTTGCGTGAAGATTTCTTCGTCGTCACTGGCATGGTGGGGCGCCGCCGAAGATGCGGCCGGGGCGGCGGTACCCGACGCCGGCGGCGGCGACTTGAGCCCCGCCAGATAGAGCATCAGGACGGCGCGGACGTAGTGCCGGGTTTCCGCATACGGAGGAACGCCGCCATAGCGCTCGACGGCGCCCGGACCGGCATTGTAGGCGGCAAGCAGGTGCGCGAGAGGGAGCGGTCGATCGCCGTTCGCGCCGCCCTCAAGTTCGGCGAGAAATCTGGCCGCGCCGAGCGCGCTTTGCGCCGGATCAAAAGTATCGACGACCCCGAAACGCGCGGCCGTTTCAGGCATCAGTTGCATCAGGCCCGCGGCGCCGGCCGGGGAAACCGCGCGGTCGCAATTGTGCGATTCGACCCACGCGATCGCCGTGAGGAGGTCGGGGTCGACCCCGACGAGGTCCGCGGCGGCGGCGGTGACGAACCACAGCCGGTCCGCATCGATGCGACATCTGGCGGCCGCGCGATCCGGCGGCTGCGCCATCGCCGCGCACGCGAGCAGGCTCGCGCCAAGCATCAGGCCCGCTAAGATCGCTATCCGGCTCATCGAATCCTACAGCGAGCTCCCGAGGATGCCGAGGACGGCCAGCCCGGTCGCGCTGTTGGCGACGATTTGCGTGATGTCCGTGGCATATTGCAGACCACTGACGTAGATCAATTTTTCGGGAACATAGATCGTGTCGCCGGGACCGAGCCGCTTGCCCATCAAGCCGCTCGAGATCAGCGGAAAAAAACGATTTTTGCCGGACTGACGGACACCCTCGTCGGTCAGAACATCGCCGTTGGCCTGCACGACATAGATGTGATCAGCGTCGCCCTCATCGGTGGGACCGCCCGCGCGGTTCAGATAATCGGCGACGGTGAGGCCGGGCTGATAGACGATCGCGTTGGGGTTATAGACCTCGCCCAGAACCTGGACTGAAATCGGTTGCGCCGGAATATCCAGGCGGTCGCCATTTTCGAGCACGATGTCGCTGGACGAGTTAGCGGTCTGCCCGGCAGAATTAAGGTTGATCGCGATACGCCCGACCGCCTGCGTGCTAACGGTCTGGTTCAGCACGCTCTGGATCGCGGTCAAGGCGTCGCTGGTGGGCTCCTTCCCGCCAGCCTGTTGCGGCATCAGAGAGAGCCGCGCGACATCCTTCTGCAGTCGCGTGCGGGCGGCGTCGAGCTCCTCCTGCTGCAACTGTTTGACCGATTGACGGACGAAAACCGCGCCGAACGGAAAGGCGTTGGGTTTGAAGCCGCCGCACTGTCTGAGCAGCACGGAGAGCCGCTCGCCTTCGGCGATCGGATACGGTCCGGGCCTGACTACTTGCCCGGCGACCACGGCGCGCCAGGGCAGATGCCAGTTCGAGGCCTCCTGGATGAGGAGATCGTCGCCGCGCGTGAGCGGCGGATCGTTGCTGCTGTTAGGTTCGAGCGCCGTACGCAAATCGACATCGATGTAAAGGAACTGGGTGTCCGCACCGTTAGCGACGTAGGAGCGAACCAACTGCGCGCGCTCCTGGTAGGCCTCCTCCTTGAGCCCGCCAGCTTCATAAATGAGGTCGCTCAACTTCATGCCGGCGGAGAGCGGATAGCGGCCGGGTCTGCGCACGGTGCCCTCGACGGTGACCGCGGGCAGGTCCTGCAGGTCGTATTCGCTGTAGATAGTCAGTTCATCGCGCGGGCGCAGCTTGAGGTCCTGCGCATCGACGCCGCCGTCGTGCAAAGCCACCCCAAGGTTGACCGGCAGGAAGTGCACCCGGCGATCCGGGCCCTCGACGCGCTTGATCAGGGCGTAATCAAAATAGGTATGATCCGCGACGCCTTCACCATTTGCGATCAAATCCGAGACCGTCATTCCCGCGCGCCATTGGTAGGTTCCGGGCCGCCGCGCGTTGCCTTTGAGTTTGACGATGTTGTCCTGATCGGGGAGCACGCCGAAAATCTTGATCAGATCGCCATCCTGGACACGGAGCGAGACGCTGGAGAGGCGGCCAAGGGAAGTATCCAACGCGACGTTGCGTTCATGGTTTTGCACGCGCTCGACCTGGAGCCGCTGCTTATAACCGAAGGCGCCGACGCCGCCCGCCAGCGCCAGCGCGCGTTGCAGGCTTTCACCGCCGATCAATTCGTAAATCCCCGGGCTCTTCGCATTGCCGGAAATCGCGACGACCGGGCCGATGACCGGGACAAAGATGACGTCGCGCGGCTCGAGCTGGAGGTCGGCAGAGGTGTCACCGCGCATCAGGAGCGCGTAAAGGTCGATGACCCGAATCAGTTGATTGTTGCGCCGCAACTCGACGCGCCGCAGGCTGCCGATCTTACTGATACCCCCCGCCGCCACCAACGCATTGGAGACGTGCGACAAGGAACTTACGGTGAACAGTCCCGGATGGTTGACCTGGCCGATGACAAAAACCTGGATGCTGCGCAGCCGGCCCATCGTCACATCAACCTGAACCCCGGTAATCTTTCCGGCCTTATCCTCGATGAGGTGTTTGGCCTGGGCGAAATTGAGGCCGGCCACCTGAATGGGCCCGAGCTGGGGCAACATCAGCGAGCCGTCGCGCTGGACGTCGAGATGGAGGGTCTGATTGACCCGGCCCCACATCAGGACGTTGAGCTGGTCGCCCGGACCGATCACATAGTCGTCGCTCACGGGCGCGCTGTCGACCGGTGCGAAGGTCGAGACTTTAGACGAGAAGAGTGAATAGCCGAACTGCTCGAGATGCGCCGGACTCGGCGGCTCAACCTGATTGTCAGGATTGGCGAGACGGCGGAAGCTGGCCTCGATCGATGACTCCGGCCCCGGCGTCCGCGGGATTGTCTGATCATTTAGGGCAGCATTATCGGAGTTCGCGCCCTGCGGTCTGGCGAGAGACGCCGACGAGGGCTGACCAGCTCCGGGCTTGGTGCATTGCTTGAGCTGGTCAAGTTGCGCCCCCGAGATACCGAGTGAAGAGGCCGCGGATTCGACATCGGCGGGCGACAAATGGCGTTGACTGACGCCGGCGCACATCGCCGTGAGCTGTGCGCCGGTCAGGCTGTTTTGCTGGATGGCCTGCTTGATCTGCGCGGTCTGGCTCGGCATCACACCGAAGCGCGCCGCCTGCTCGTCAAGTTGCGGCGATTGCGCCCCCTCGAGCCCATTGGTGTCGGGGTTCGAGCCGGTGTCGGTTTGAGCGGCGAGCCGCCCAGGCACAAGCGCCAACCCGGCCAAGAACGCAAGAATAATCGTCAGATGTGTGCAACGCATTCGCACGCCGGCCTCGCCTTAGCTGGTTTCGCAGTCAGTGGGACGCTTCGAGAGCGATCCCGCCCGGTTTGCAGGGTAATCCCCGGTCGGGAGTATAAACAAGAGCGCCGCGATATTGAAACGCGACCAGCCCTTGAGCAGAAGCGCCAAATCCGCCGGTTTAAAGACGACGCGGCGGACAGCTAAAATAGAAACCCGATGAGCTTGAGGAAGAGAATCGCGCCCTCGATGCTCGGCGTGGCTATCCTACTCTTTGCGCGCGACCCGGTGCGCGCGCAGACCGACAGCGCCCTCGAGCTGCCGCCACGGATCGTACGGACTCCGACAGTGGCCGAACCGCCCGCGCCACCTGCTGACCAACTCGATGAGCGCGCAGCGGAACCGCCACCGCCCGCGAGCGAAGAGCAGCCCGCCCCGCCGGCGAATCTGCCGTATCTCGGGGTGTCAGTGCAGTATATCGAATCCGACGACACGCCCGGCGCTGAGGTTCATGGCCTCGAGGTCGTCCGCGTCGACCCCGATAGTCCGGCCGAGAAAGCCGGACTGCGCGGACAGGGCGCGGTCACCAAGATGGGCGCCAGCGGCGCCACCGCGGGCGAGATGATGGCGCCGCTCAATCTGATACTTATGCCCTTGCTCAAGAAGGCCGGCAAATTGGGCGCCGACGGCGACTTGATTGTCGCGATCGACGATAATCGCGTCGATAGCACCGGCGCGCTCGAAACTGCGCTCGCGCCGCTCAAGCCGGGCGACACGATCTACCTGACCGTGGTCAGATTCCATCAGGATGGCATACACGAAACCCTGAAGGTGCCGATCAAGCTCGGCCGCCCGCACGACGCCGCCGATGGCCTCGCCGAGGGCAGTCCGGACGCCACGCATACCGCCGGCGACACAAACTGATCCGCGGATATTCGCGATCGCGAATCACCGGTGTCACGTCTGCTATAATCGCTGGGTCATCGGCAGGTTATCGAAATCCTTCGCGGGTCGCCCGCGTCGGGTCGCACGGCGTGCCGATGTATTCGTGCGTCCTTATTATATACGCCCTTTTATAGAGGTTCGTGGAAAGAAGCCTGAAGGAAGCGGCGAGCGAGCTTAAGGCGCGCATCGAGCGCAGCGCTGAGAGGCGCTTTCCCGTGATGGGACTCAAGGGCGCCGCCAACGCCTTGATGATCCGCGAGGTCGCGCTGACCTTGAATCGGCCGCTGGTCGTGATCGCTCCGCTCGCGGCGCAGGCCGAGGCCTTGGCGGGTGATCTCGCTTTCTTTCTCGATCAGCCGCCCGCCGCCGACGCCGCCACTAGCCGCCTCCATCTCTTGCCCACCTGGGAGTTGCGTCCGTTCGCTCAGGTCTCACCCCCATCTGATCTCCAGGCCGCGCAGCTCGCGGCCCTCTACGCTTTGACCCGCACGCCGGAACCCACGATCGTGACTTCGATCGAAGCCCTGATGATGCGAACGATTCCGCGGGCGGCCTTCGAGCAATCGGTGTTTCGCATTACTTTCGCCGATCGGCTCGATCTTGACGCGCTCGTCGATGCGCTCGGCGGCATGGGCTATCAGCGCGTGCCGCAAACCGAGGAGCCGGGTGATTTCAGCGTGCGCGGCGGCATCGTCGACGTTTTTTCGCCGCTTCATCACAATCCCGTGCGCTTCGAGCTGGAAGAGGATCAGGTAACCTCGATTCGTCACTTCGACGCGGCGAGCCAGCGCTCGCTAGGCGAGGTCGAAGAAGCGACGATCATTCGCACGCGCTACGTTCCAGCGGCCGCCTTGCGCGAAAAGCAACTAAGCGATCGTGTCGCGATCCGCTGCGCGGAGATCGGGATGGTGCGCAAGGAGACCGGCGAGCTGCTCGAAACGCTCGAGAACGGCCTGCTTTTTCCCGGGGTCGAACTGCTGACGCCTTTTCTCTACGACAGCGGGCTGCAATCGATTTTCGATTACATCCCGGAGCAGACGGTGGCGTGGATGCTTGAACCCGGCCGCATCCTCGCCGAGGCCGAGCGGCTGGCCGAACGGATCGAAGCGGAGGCCGCGGCGGCGCAGGCCAAGCCAGTCTTTTTTCCAGCTGCCGAGACCCTGTATCTGCGCCTCGACGAGCTCGAGCGCGCGCTCTCCGCCATGACCGCGGTCGAGGCCGGATCGCTCATCACGGTCGCCGCGCCGCGCGAAGGCTGGGCGCTGCCCATCGAGATCAAATCGCAGCCGAGCCTGCGCCTGGGCGCGGTCGAGCTGACCGGCGCGCGCGCGGCGCCTTCCTTCGAGCCGCTGGCGGTCGAGCTCAAGGAGATTCGGCGCTCGCAGGGACGCGCCCTGATGGTGGTCGAGGGCGCCAATCAGGCGGCGCGGTTGCGCCGTCATCTCGAAGCCTACGACCTCGAAATTAACCAGGAATGCCCGAGCTTCGCGCAACTGCTCGAATGGCCTGACTTCCGCCCGGTCATCATGGAGGGCGAGATCGCCGCGGGCGCCGTCTTGCAGCATGACGGCTTGTACATCTACAGCGAAGAGGATCTCTTCGGCGAGCCGCGGGCGCGGCGGCGGACGCGCAAGAGCAGCGGCAAGGGCGCGTTTCTCAATCTCGAGGAGCTCCGGCCCGACGATCTGGTCGTCCATATCGAGCACGGCATCGGCAAGTATCGCGGGCTCAAACACATGAAGGTGGCGGATCTCGAAGGCGACTTTCTTAACCTCGAGTATGCCGGCAGCGACACCATGTACGTCCCGGTCGAGCGCATCAATCTGGTGCAGCGTTACGTCGGCGGCGAAGGCGCCGAGGCCAAGCTCGATCGGCTCGGCAGCGGTTCGTGGGATCGGGTCAAAAAGCGCACGCGCGAGGCCGTGCTCGCGATGGCCTCCGACCTGATCGACATTTATGCCGCGCGCGAGGCCATCGACGGCCATGCCTTTCTCCATCCGGGGCGCGACTACGAAGATTTCGCCGAGCGCTTCGAGTTCGAGGAGACCCCGGATCAGCAGGCCGCAATCGACGAGGTCATTCGCGACATGGCGCGGCCCAAGCCGATGGACCGCCTGATCTGCGGCGACGCCGGCTTCGGCAAGACGGAAGTCGCGCTCCGCGCCGCGTTTATCTGTGCGATGGACGGGCGGCAGGTCGCGGTGTTAACCCCGACGACCGTGCTCGCCGAACAGCATTGGAACAACTTCCGCAACCGCTTCAAGGACTATCCGGTGCGGATCGAGATGGTCTCGCGCTTCCGCTCGCTGAAGGAGAATCGCCGCGTCATCGAGGAGCTGCGCAAGGGCCTCGTCGATATCGTCATCGGAACCCATCGCCTGCTTCAGGCCGATGTCGAATTTCCCAAGCTGGGACTGTTGATTATCGACGAGGAGCATCGCTTCGGCGTCGCCGACAAGGAGCGCATCAAGCGCCTGCGCAAACTGGTCGAGGTGCTCACCCTGACGGCGACGCCGATTCCGCGCACGCTACACATGGCGATGCTCGGGATACGCGACCTCTCGGTGATTCAGACCCCGCCGCCCGATCGCCAGGCGATTCGCACCTTCGTCGCCCACTTCGACGACGCCCTGATTCGCGACGTCATCATCCGCGAGCTGAATCGCGGCGGCCAGGTGTTCTTCGTGCACAACCGCGTCGAAAATATCGACTATATGGCGCGCCATCTACGCGCTCTCGTGCCCGAGGCCAAAATCGCCATCGCGCACGGCCAGATGAAGGAGCACGCGCTCGAGGAAGTGATGCGCGAGTTCATCGAGGATCGCATCAACGTGCTGGTCTGCACCGCGATCATCGAGTCGGGACTCGACATTCCCAACGCTAACTCGATGATCATCAATCGCGCCGATCATTTCGGCCTGGCGCAGCTTTATCAGTTGCGCGGCCGCGTCGGGCGCTCGAAGCGCAAGGCCTATGCCTACCTGCTGATTCCCGGCGAACACATTATCACGCGCGAGGCCAAGCGCCGGATCGACGCGTTGCGCGAGCTGGTCGAGGCCGAAGCGGGCACCGGCTTCAAGCTCTCGATGCGCGACCTCGAGCATCGCGGCGCAGGCAACCTGCTCGGCAAAGAGCAATCCGGTGAGATCACCGCGGTGGGCTTCGAGCTTTACGCCGAGATGATGGAGCAGGCGATCCACGAGCTGCGTGGCGAGCCGATCCGCCCGGACTTCGAGCCGGAGCTGCGGCTGGGCATTCCCGCGTACGTACCCGATAGCTTCGTGCCGGACGAGAACGAACGGCTGGTGCTCTATCGCCGCGCCGCGCGCGCCGGCGGCGCGGCCGAGATGGACGAACTGCGCGACGAGATGCGCGATCGTTATGGCCCGGTGCCGACACTGGTCGAAAATCTCATCGCCGCGATGAACCTGCGGCGTCAGATGCGCGACCTGATGATCTTGAGCGCTCTGCTCAAGGGCGATCAGCTCGAAATCAAGTTCCACCCCGACGCCCCGCTCGAGACGGAAAAGCTGGTCGCACTGGCCCACGCCAATCGCGCGACGATGCGCCTGACCCCGGCCTATCAAGTGATCGTGCGCATTATGCTCGGCGAATATGAACAGATTTTTGCGCAAATCGATGCCGTCTTGCAGGTGCTGGCGGCCTGTGAAAAGTTGGAGCGGCGATCGGCAGACGCCGCGCCGCTCGCCAATTGACGAAATCCCGCGGTGAAAGTGCAAGCTAAGACGGTCAAATCCTTGTTCGACCCCGCGCTGACGCTCCGCGCCGCGGCCTGGGGCGGTGGGCTGATACTCGCACTGAGCGGCGGGGGCTGTTCGAGCGCGGGTCTTCATCTGCCGACTGGGCTTTTCTCGAGTGGCTCCAAAAATGCCGCATCGGCCACGGCCCCGACGACGCTAGGTACGCTGCCCACCGACGCGGCGGACTATACGCCACGACCGCAGGCGCCATTGAGCGGGGAGATGGTGGATAGCGTCGTTGCCAACGTCGACGGAGATCCGATCACTTCCCACGACGTCGATAACTTCAAAGCGGGCAAGCCCGGGGATCAGTCCGGTCAGTCCGCCGCCGCGGACGCGGTGCCGGACGAGCCCAGCGCCAAGCTCAAGGCCATCATCACCCAGCAACTAATCCAGGCTGAAGCACAGAAGTACGCCGACAAAGTGGACGACGGCGACGTTGATCGCTTTATCGAGGGGATCGAACAGCGCAACCACATGAGCGAGGATCAACTGCGCGCCCAACTGCAGTCGCAGGGCGTAAGCTACGCGACCTTTCGCGCGAACATCCGCAAGCAGGTTCAGGCGATGACGATGTTCCAGCACGAAGTTCGCGACAAAACCGTAATCCCCGACTCCGAAATCGACGCGTATTATAAGGATCATCCCGACGAGTTCTCGGTGACCGAAGAAAAATACCGGCTCGCGCAGATTCTGATCATGGTGCCCAGCGACGCCACGCCGGAGCAAGTTGCCGCCGCGCAACGCAAGGCCGAAGACGTTCGCAGCCAAGCGGTCAAAAGCGGCGACTTTGCCGGGCTCGCGCGCCAGTTCTCCGACGACGACTCAAAGAGCAAGGGCGGCGAACTCGGGGTCTTCAGCGCGACCGACCTTAACGACGACATTGCCGCCGGCATCAAGGACGTCAAGATTGGCGACATCTCGAAAGTAATCCGCACCAAGCATGGGTTTCACATCGTCAAGGTCGAAGCCCATCAGGTTCCCGGAACAGTGCCGCTGGCCGAGGTCAAGAATCAGATCCGCGAGAAGCTCCAGGGTGAGCAATCGAAGGAATACTTCGACAAGTGGGTCGATCAGGATCTGGTAAAAGAACACTACGTCGAGACGACGCAGTAACCGGGCAAACCGCTCCAAGACCCGAGCGGGGATTTAGAATAGACTTGGTTGATCTGAAACTGATTGCGCTCTCTCTCATCTATAAATGATGGCGAGATCAAGACCACCCTTAGTTGCGGTGAGCATGGGCGATCCCGCCGGTATCGGTGCCGAAGTAATTCTGAAGGCCGCCGCTGCACTCGCGCGCAAGCGGAGCGCTCCGGCGATCCTCGCGATCGGGGATCTCGTGGCGATGCGCAGCGCAGCAGCACGGCTGCGGCTGCCGGCCCCCTCGGAGTGGCGGCGTGGCGCATCGCGGCCGCGCCTGCGCGATGGTCTCGCCGTGCTGAACGTCGGGCGGCTCGGGGCGCGCGCGATGAGGCCCGGCCATCCGGGAGTCGAGGGCGCCAACGCCGCGCATGGTTATATTCTGGAAGGCTGCCGCATGGCGCTCGCCGGTGAAGCCGACGCGCTGGTTACCGCGCCGATCAATAAGCAGTGGATGAATCGCGCGGGCCATCAATACCCCGGCCACTCGGAACTGCTCGCCGAGCTCTGCGGCGTGCGGTTGTGGCGCATGATGTTCGCCGGCACGCGGCTGCGGCTGGTGCTTGCGACCGTACACATCGGGTTGGCCCAGGTGCCAAAAGCGCTCACACGCGAAGGCGTGTTCGATTCGATTCGGCTGCTGAGCGAGCATCTCGAGCGCGAGCTGGGCGTAGCGCGGCCGCGGATCGCGGTGCTCGGACTTAATCCACACGCCGGCGAGGGCGGGCTGTTCGGCGACGAGGAGCTGCGCTGCATCGGTCCGGCGATTCGGCGTGCGCAGCGCGCCGGATTCGAGGCCTTCGGCCCGCTGGCGCCGGATACGGCCTTCGTGCGGCATGACGATCGTTTCGGCTTCGACGGGGCGGTCGCGATGTATCACGACCAGGGCTTGATTGCGCTTAAGACGCTGGAGTTCGATCGCGCCGTGAATATCACCCTCGGCTTGCCCTTTATTCGCACCTCGCCCGACCACGGCACGGCTTATGACCTCGCGGGCCGTGGCGTCGCGAGCGCCACCAGCATGATCGCGGCAATCGAATATGCCGCGGCGCATAACACTTCCATAGCTCCCGCCCGCGACGCTGTGGCGCGTCGCGCCAGCTAAACCGCGCATATAAGCCGAGATGGATCGCATCATCATCAAAGGGGCGCGCGAGCATAACCTCAAGAATCTCGACATCGAGATTCCCCGCGACCAGCTCGTCGTAATTACCGGGCTGAGCGGCTCGGGCAAGTCCTCGTTGGCTTTCGACACCATCTATGCCGAGGGGCAGCGCCGCTATGTCGAATCGCTGTCGGCATACGCCCGGCAGTTTCTCGAGCAGATGGAAAAGCCCGACCTCGATTCGATCGAGGGACTGTCACCGGCGATTTCGATCGAACAGAAGAGCGGCACGCGCAATCCGCGCTCGACGGTCGCGACGATCACCGAAATTTACGACTATCTGCGGCTGCTCTTCGCGCGCGTCGGCCATGCCTTCTGCTACAACTGCGGGCGCGAGATTTCACAGCAGAGCGTGCAGCAGATCGTCGATCGCATCCGCACGTGGCCCGAGGGCACGCGGCTCCACGTGCTCGCGCCGATCGTGCGCGATCGCAAGGGTGAATACAAAAAGGAGCTGGCGGATTTGCGCCGCGCTGGTTTCGTGCGGGTCAAGATCGATGGCGAGCTGCTGGAGCTAAGCGAAGAGATCAATCTCAACAAAAATCATCGCCACTCGATCGACGTGATGGTGGACCGGCTCGCCCTCCGTCCTGGGATCGAAAAGCGCCTCGCCGATTCGCTCGAGGTCGCTTTCAAGTACGGCGAAGATCTACTCAAGATCGAAAAGCTCGAGGGCAAAGGGGCGGGCGAGGAGATCTACTTCAGCCAGCGCTTTGCCTGTGTGGTTTGCGGCATCTCATATCCTGAAATTACGCCGCGCATGTTTTCCTTCAACAGTCCGCATGGTGCCTGCCCCGAATGCTCGGGCATCGGTTCGATTATGTATTTCGATCCCGAGCTGGTGGCGGCGAACGAGGAACTGAGTATTGCCGATGGCGCGATCGCGCCGTGGGCGACGATGAACTATATGCAGCCGGTAATCGAGGTGCTGGCGGCGCATTACAAGTTCCGGCTCGATCAGCCGTGGAAGGCGATCCCGCTGAAAGTGCGCAAGGCGCTGCTCAATGGCTCGGGCGAGGAAGCGATCGAATTCGGCTTTGAACGGCATGGCCATCGGCACGCTAATGCACGGCCCTTCGAAGGCATCCTCATGTGGCTCGACCGCCGATACAAGGAGACCGAGTCTGAGAACATCCGCGAGTGGCTCGAAGCCTTTATGAACCTGCGGCCGTGTCCGGTCTGCACGGGCACGCGGCTCAAGAAGGAAAGCCTGTTCGTGCGCTTCAACGGCAAGTCGATCAGCGAAGTGACGGCGATGTCGATCAAGCAGGCGTGCAGCTTCTTCACGGCGCCGAAGATGTCCGCGCAGGAGACGGCGATCGCGTCGATGATCCTCAAAGAGGTGCGCGAGCGCCTGGGCTTTCTGGCCGGCGTCGGGCTTGATTACCTGAACCTCGATCGCACTGCGGGCAGTCTCTCCGGCGGCGAAGGCCAGCGTATCCGGCTCGCGACGCAAATCGGCTCAAGCCTGGTCGGCGTGCTTTACATCCTTGACGAGCCCTCGATCGGACTCCATCAACGCGACAACGAGCGGCTGCTGGCGACGTTGAAGCGGCTCAAGGCGCTGGGCAATTCGGTGATCGTGGTCGAGCATGATCGCGACACCATGCTGGAGGCCGATCACATTATCGATATGGGCCCGGGCGCGGGGATTCACGGCGGTCACGTGGTCGCCCAGGGGACGCCGGCCGAGATCATGGATAATCCGGCGTCGATGACCGGCAAATATCTTTCGGGGGAACTCGAAATTGCAGTGCCCGCACGCCGCCGGCCGATCGGTCATCGCCGACTCACCGTGCGCGACGCCCATGAGAACAATCTGCGCCATCTCACGGTGGCCTTTCCGCTCGGCGTCGTGGTTTGCGTCACCGGCGTGTCGGGCTCGGGCAAATCCACGCTGGTGCTCGACACGGTGCATCGCGCGTTGGCGCAACGCCTGGGCGGCGGCGGACGCGAGCGGCCCGGCGCCTTCAAGGCGCTGGAGGGTATCGAGCATCTCGACAAGGTGATTCACGTCGATCAGAGCCCGATCGGCCGCACTCCGCGCTCTAATCCCGCAACCTACACCGGTTTATTCACGCATATTCGCGAGTTGTTTGCGCAACTCCCCGACGCGCGGATGCGCGGCTACGGCCCGGGCCGCTTTTCCTTCAACGTCAAGGGCGGGCGCTGCGAGGCCTGCCAGGGCGACGGCATTATCCGGATCGAGATGCACTTTCTGCCCGACGTCTACGTGACGTGCGAGGTGTGCGGCGGCAAACGCTACAATCGCGACACCCTCGAGGTGCAGTACAAGGGCAAGAGTATCGCCGAGGTGCTCGATATGACCGCGCTCGCCGCGCTCGACTTCATGAGCTCGGTGCCGCCGATTCGCCAGAAGCTCGAAACCTTGCGTGACGTCGGGCTCGACTATGTTCACCTCGGCCAGTCGGCGACGACGCTGTCCGGCGGCGAGGCCCAACGGATCAAGCTGGCCAAGGAGTTGGCGCGGCGCGCGACGGGCCGCACGTTGTATATTCTTGACGAGCCGACGACCGGGCTCCACTTCGACGACATCAAGAAGCTGCTGACGGTCCTCGGCCGCCTCGCCGACAGCGGCAACACGATCATCGTCATCGAGCATAATCTTGAAGTTATCAAGACCGCTGACTACATAATCGACCTGGGGCCGGAGGGCGGCGATCGCGGCGGCCAGATTGTCGCGGAAGGGTCGCCCGAGGAAATTGCGGCCGCGCCCAACTCTCACACCGGGCATTTCCTGCGCCAGGTACTCGGTTCGCGCGCCGCCGCCTAGCGCTCAGGCGCAATCGCGGCTGCCGAGATTATCTCGAAATCGTTGACCGACGGGCGTACAAGCTGGTACGGTGCGCCGGAATAACCGAACCGGTCGCTGCGCTCCGCGCTCTGAACGCGAGTAGTGTCCGAATACTTTACTTTTCACCTCCCAATCATCCGAAAGGTTTGTCATGAGCAAGATCCAAACGCTAGTAGTCGGCCTGATGCTTATTATCCCGGTCGGCGCGGCGATGGGCCAAACGATCAGTCCCGCGCCGACTCCGGCTGGCGCGGCGGTAGCGCCGGTTCTGAATACCTCCTCGATCCCGGTTGGGACCGTCATTACCGCGCAGAATTGGAATCAGTACCGGGACTTTATGCCTGACGGCATGATCAAATTGTTTGCCGGGGAATACTCACTCAAGATGCCGCCGGATGTACAGATGGAGATCGGTCCGACGGTCATTCATCCGTTGCCGAAGGGCTACGTCGAAGCAACTGAGAAATATGCCGGCCAGGTCAAACTAATTGAGTTGCCTGATGGCGGGGTCACGCTTCAAGGCTATCAGGGCGGCGCGCCCTTTCCCGATGCAGCTGAACCGCACAAGGGTTGGAAGATTCTGGCTAATCTCTGGTACCGCTATTTGCCCTATCTGGCCGTCGATACCCACGGCGCCGGCTGTGTGACCAGTAATGGGAGTGGAAACAACTGCAAATTTGTTAACATCGTCGATCGGCAATTGGCTTATTTGACCGATCCGGGCGTGCCGGCCAAGACGCCGGGCTCGGGCGATGCATTCTACTCGCAGTGGCTGATGGTGACCGAGCCCGAGCAGAGCCGCTATACCGCCACGCTGACTATCTCATACGAAGACCTGACGCGTGACGAAGACTCTTACATCTTTCTTCCGGCGCTGCGCCGCTACCAGCCGATCTCGACGCTGGCGCGTTGTGCCCCGAACCAAGGGACAGACTCGACCCAGGAAGAATATCGCTCGGGTTTCGATTCAAACCTGACGCAGATGAAGGTCGATTACCTCCGACCGCAAAAAATCGTGATGCTGATGCCGGCCAATCCGCCCGCGCATTTTCCCGATGATTTCGATATGCCGCTCGGCTGGCCAAAACCGTCGTGGGGGAAATGGCAAGTCCGCGACGTCGATGTTATCAGCGCGAGCAAGTTACCGTCCCACGCGGAAGGCTACTGCTACGGCAAGCGCGTGCTGTACGTGGACAAGGCGACGGCCGCGCCGCTGTGGGAGGATCTGTACGACAAGGATCTGCATCTGTGGCGGATTTATGGAATGTTTCTTCATCCGCGGGAGGTGCCGAATGTCGGAATCGTCGATACCTCCGAGGATATGATCTATGCATTCTGGGATGTGCAGAATAGCCATCAGACTTTCTTTCTTGATCCCTCCGGCGGCGAGCCATTTTATCTCAATGAGCAGGCGCCCAAAGACTATTTTGATCTGGGGCGCTACAGCCAGCCGGCGGGACTCAACTTGATAATGCGCTAGCTGGGGAGTGAAGACCGGGATTCTCGTTGCGCTCAGAATGACCTTGAGGGGCTTGCCGCTGCTGCAAGTAGCAACGTGATCTAAGGGAAGGGCGATTGCAAAGCACAGGAATTTGCGGATTCGAGTGCGAATCCACCCGCGCAGAGGTTGCGGCGGTTTCGCGGCTTTCGGCGGTGTGCTAGACTCGCTCCTTCGCACCGGAGCGTTTTTATCCGGAGGGCGGCGTACCCAAGTGGTTAAGGGAGAGGTCTGCAAAACCTCGATTCAGCGGTTCGATTCCGCTCGCCGCCTCCACTTTCTCGATCTCTCAGCGTAGTGGTCCACCGCCGGCTCAATGAGGATTCGACGATTCGGCCGGACGGACAATCAGGCTCACATCGCAACCATCGTCGCCGCGGCCGTAACAGAGGCTGCTGATCGCTCCGCCGGGCGGCTCGTCATCGTCGCTCGCGTTGCCCGGGCAGATCCAATGATCACCCGCGCGATAGAGCGCAACCGCATACCATTGCCCGGCGTTGAGCGCGCCCGCGGCGTTGCCCCTGACATTACTCGTGCTGACCACCGTGAAGCCGTCGTGACCACCGGCGGGATCGTAGTGCATGAAGGTCATCAGCCATTGGCCGCCGCCCTGCAAGGTGGCGCGCCACATGATCGGCTTCGCGCTCGAAAAGACCGGGACATCGCGGCACAGCCACGGCCGCGGCTCGGCGGCAATCAGCGACGCTGTGGACCCAGCGATCAGCATCGCGGACAGCGCGAAGGAAATCAGTGCAACGCGCATCTCCGTCAATCTCCTGTTAGGCCGGCTCGCTCAGCGCGGTGAGCTTTTCCACGATCGCGCCGAGGTTCGAGTCTTTGGGCGTGAAGACGGCCTTGACCCCGAGGTCGAGCAGGCGCTGGCGATCCTGCTCCGGCACAATTCCGCCAATCACCAGCTTGACGTGGCCGCTGCCATTGCTCTCCAACAACGTGATGGCCTCGCGCGCGATCGCCATGTGCGCGCCCGCCAGGCTGCTGATGGCCAGGATCTCGGCGTCCTCCTGTAGGGCGGCCTCGACCAACTGCGCAGGCGTCTGCTTGAAACCTGCGAGAATCACCTCCATCCCGGCCTGCATGCAGGCGTGAGCCAGCAACTTGACCGCGTTGATGTGGCCGTCGAGTCCGGCCTTGCCCAGCGCGATCCGGATGCGGCGATTTACCACCGGAACCTTGAACTGGCCGACCGTCGCGCCGCGGTCGAGAATCGGCGGAACATAACGGCCATTGGTCGCGCGCTCGATGGTGCTGGTCCATTCGCCGACGGTACCGCCGGCGCGCGCCAGCGCGATCGTCGGCTCCATCGCCGGGCCGTTTCCGCGCACGGCGCGCTCGAGCTTTTCGCGCGCGTCCGCCACCACGCGCTGATCACGCGCTGCGCGCCACACCGTCAGCGCAGCGATCTGCTCGCGCGCGCCGGCGGCGTAGTCGCGGTCATCCGCGGCGGTCGAGGGCGGCGTCAGGCCGATCTCGCCGGTGAAAGCGTTGACGCCGATTTGGACGATCTCCCCGGATTCGAGGCGGGTCTGCCGCGCCGCCAGAAGCTGAGTCAGTTGCGTGCTCACCGTCGCGATCGCACGCGCATAACCGCGCGCCCGCAGGTCGAGCGCGATTTTCCGCGCCTGCTCCGCGGTTTCATCCGTGAGCTTTTCGATAACCTTGCTGCCGGCAAAAATGTCGCCATAACCGCCGATTCCGGTTTCGTGCATCAGCACCTGCTGAGTGCGCAGGCCGATCAACTGTTCGGCTTCATCGGGCAGCGCGAGCGCTTCGCGGAAGCCCGGCAATTGCAGGGCATTGACGCGAGCCGCGGCCGACAGCACCACCGGCAGCGCCTCGTAAGCGACGCGGATGATGTTGACCTCGGGCTGCTGCTCGGTGAGCGTGAGCGAGCGCACCTGGCATCCGGCGCGAAAGGCGACGTCGGCGATCCCATACTCGTCGTGGCAAAGCTCGCGCCACAACTTGAAATACGCGCGGACTTTGCAAATCTCGGGCACCAGCTCGATGCCGCTGTTGATGAAAAACGAAATGCGGCGCACGGTCTGCTCGAAGGCCGCGGGCGCGAGCGTCGCGCGCAGGGCGTCGAGAATCATCAGGGCGTTGCCAAAGGCGTAGCCGATCTCCTCGACGGGCCCGGCGCCGCTCTCCATGTAGTGATAGCCGCAGCAATTGATCGGATTCCAGTTGGGTACGCGCGCGACCGCGAAACTGATTAGCTCGGTCGAGAGGCTGAAGGAGACCTCGGGATTGAAGATCGAGGTGCCGCGTGCGACGAACTCCTTCATCAGATCATTCTGAGTCGTGCCGCGCAGCTCGCTCCAGGGCACGCCGTGTTTTTCGGCGACCACCAGGTAAAGCGCGAGGATGAACGGCGCGGTCGAGTTGATCGTCATTGAGGTGTTGATCTGATCGAGCGGGATACCGTCGAAGAGCCGTTCCATGTCGCGCCAATGCGCGATCGAGACGCCGGCCTTGCCGACCTCGCCGGCCGCGATCGGGGCGTCGGCGTCGTAACCGTTCTGCGTGGGCAGGTCGAAGGCGATCGAGAGCCCGCGCTGCCCCTCCTTCAGATTGCGGAGGAAACGCTGATTGGCCTGACTGGCGTCGCCGAAGCCCGCATAGGTGCGGATGATCCAGGGGTCGCGATGCGGCTTGGCGCCGCGCTTCTCTGAGGCTTCGGGCATGCCTTCCTCCGCGGCCGGTGCAATCGCGGTCGCGTGATCAAGCCTAATTGCGCAAGTCGGTGGACGCCAGTCGCGGAGCGATCACGCTTCTCCGGTCGGAATTGCGCGACGATCGAGGCTGTCGGCCATCCGCGCGGCCAAGCTCTCGGACAGATTCTCGGAATGCGCTTCTTCAAGTTGCACGATGGGCGCGTCGATCCGCCGTCTGAGGATGCTGAGGGCGCGGCGCTCCCGCGTCCGGCGCTGCAATTCCGCACGCGCGATCGCGGCCAAGTCATCCAGATGCTTGAGCTCAGGGTGCCGCGCGCGGCACTCGCTCAGCCGAGCAATATCCGCGGTCGTGAAGGCCGCCGCGCTCACGCGATTGAAGACAATCGCCGCGGTCGCGATCTGCCAGGCCGCGAGCCGCCGATGGATTTCGAGCGTTTCCGTCAACGCGAGCGGTTCGGCGGTCGTCACCGCGATCACGGCGCATTTATCGGGGTCGCGCAGCAAGGTGGCGACCTCAGCGGCCTCGCGTCCCACCAGATTGCCGCCGAAGGTCTCGCGCGCCGCGAACGGCATCCCGATCATGCTGAGAGCCTGGCCGCTGGCCGGCAGATCGACGACGACCAGTTCCCAGCGCGGCGCGGCGCGCCGCTCGATCTCGTGATAGATCTTGCCCATCATCATCAGCTCGCGCACGGCGGGCGCGGCGTGAACGAAGCACTGGTAGAGCGAACTGGCGAAGACCGCGCGCAATAGCGGCCGCGCAACCACGAAGCCCAGATATTCCTCGAGCGATTGCTGGCGGTCCAGCAGCATCAGCCAAAGATTGGGAGCGGCCTGAGCCGGTTTGAAGCTGGCGCGGACACTATATCCGGCGGCGATCGGGACGCGCGGATCAGTCTCGATCATCAGGGTTCGGCGGCCCCGCCTGGCGGCGGCGAGCGCGATCGCGGCGGTGACGGTGGTGCGACCTACTCCGCCTTTGCCGATTACCAGGAGTAGCCGGCGGCGGAGCAAATCGTCGAACGGGCGGAGCGGATCGCGATCTTCAGCGGGATCGGCGCTCGCGCCTGCGGTCTTCAATCACCACCGCAGCAGATTGGCGCCCCAGGTGAGACCGCCGCCGCACGCGTTGAGCATCACGAGGTCGCGTTCATGGATGCGGCCCGCTTCGAGCGCCTCGTCAAGCGCGATCGGCACCGACGCCGCTGACGTGTTGCCGTAACGATCGACGTTGGTGAAGACCTTGTCGGCGCCGAGACCAAGCCGCTGCGCCACCGCATTGATGATCCGCAGATTCGCCTGATGCGGCACGATCAACGCGATCTCGTCGAGCGCCACGGCGGCGCGCTCGGCCACCTTGCGCGAGACCTCTTCCATGCTCTTCACCGCGATCTTGAACAACTCGGGACCCTTCATCCGGATGGCGTCTTCGTTGTTGCGCCTGATCTCGGCGTCCATTGTGGTCTGCACGCCGCGATTACGGACGTAGAGCAAATCCCAGTAAGCGCCGGCCGCGCGCAGCAGGCTCGCGAGGACCCCGCGATCGCCCTTCTCACTGACCAGGACCACCGCGCCGGCGCCGTCGCCAAAGAGCACCGCGGTTGCGCGATCGTTCCAATCGACCATGGTCGAGAGCGCGTCGGCGCCGACCACCAGGACGCGCGCGTAGTCGCCCGCGCGCATCGACGCGTCGGCGACGCTGAGCGCGTATACGAAGCCCGAGCAGGCCGCAGCCACGTCGAAGGCCGGAATCGTGTCGATTCCGAGCCGATGCTGCAACTGGCAGGCGAACGAGGGAAAGCCGAAATCCGACGAGACCGTGCCGACCACGATCGCGTCGAGCTCTGAGGCTTTCAGACCAGCACGCGCGAGCGCGGTCTCCGCCGCCTGCGCCGCAATCTCGATCAATGATTCGCCGGTCGCGATGACATAGCGGCGTTCGATGCCGGTGCGCGTCCGCACCCACTCGTCGGTGGTCTCCATCCGCCGCGAAAGGTCGTGGTTATTGATCACGGTGCGCGGCGTCGCGCGCCCGGTAGCGACGATTCTCGAAGCCATGCTCTTCCTAAGCGGCCGGGCGAAAGGCCAGTGTAGTATTGGTGCCGCCGAAGCCAAACGAATTGTTCAGTGCGATTCGTATGCGGGCCGGCCGCGCCTGATTCGGCACGTAATCCAGGTCGCATTCTGGATCCGGATATTCATAATTGGTCGTCGGCGGAATCATCCCGCGCTGAATCGCGGTGATCGTGTAGACCGATTCGATCGCCCCCGCCGCCCCCAGCGTATGCCCGGTCATCGACTTGGTGGAGCTCACCGCGATGCGCGCCGCGTGCTCGCCGAAGACGTGCTTGATCGCCTGCGTCTCGGCGACGTCGCCCTGCGGCGTCGACGTCCCATGGGCGTTGATGTAATCGACTTCATCCAGGCCGATGCCGCCGTCTTCGAGGCACAGGCGAATACACTTGCCGGCTCCCAAACCCTCCGGCGAGGGCGAGGTGATGTGGTGGGCGTCGGCGTTCGAGGCATAGCCCGCGATTTCCGCGAGGATCGTGGCGCCGCGTGCGATCGCCGCGTCGCGTTCCTCCAGAATCAGCGCCGCGGCGCCTTCCGCTATGACGAAGCCGTCGCGCTCGCGATCAAACGGGCGGCTCGCTGCTTGCGGATCGTCATTGCGTGTTGACAGCGCACGCATCGCAATAAAGCCGCCGACCCCGAGCGAAGTCAGCGCCGCCTCCGCGCCGCCGGTGATCGCAGCGTCCAGATAACCATGACGAATCATGCGAAAGGCCTCGCCGACGGCGTGCGAACCCGAGGCGCAAGCGCTGGTGGTTGTGACATTTTCGCCGCGCGCGCCGAAGCGGATCGAAATCTGCCCGGGCGCCAGATTGGAGAGCAGCTTGGGAATGAAAAACGGGGTGATGCGTTTGAGTCGCGTGTCGATGAATGACAGGTGATTCTCTTCGATCGTCAGCAGTCCGCCGATGCCGTTGCCGATCAGCACCCCAACGCGATCGGCGTTGCTTTCGTCAATTTTCAGGCCGGATTGCCGCATCGCCTGTTCCGCCGTCGCTACGGCGTACTGGATGAACAGATCCATTTTCTTGACGTCTTTCTTATCGATCCAGTCCAGCGGATCAAAGTCCTTCACCTCGCCGGCGATGCGCGAGCCGAAATCATCGACCTTGAAGCGGGTAATCGGGCCGATGCCGGAGCGACCCGCCATCAGCGCTTCCCAGTTCTGCTCGACCCCGATGCCGAGCGGCGTCACCAGCCCGACACCGGTTATCACCACGCGGCGATCAACGTTTCGTCTCATCCGGACGCCCGCCTCCTCACGATACAGTCACTTTTATCAGAACGCGTCGACTGCAAAAACATCTCCGCATCTGCGCCGATGCCGCGAGCTCAAGGTCATCGCGTGCCGGCGCAGACGTCGCCCTCATGCGTGGCCAGCCATTCCTGCAATTGCAGCGCGGCTAGCCCCATAGATATAAGCAACCTTTTCATTCGCCGAGCAGAACATTAGGCGATGCGAAACCGGCAACCGCCGGCGCAGGAACGGCTCAGCAGGCGCACTTTTATCTAACTCTCGGCGGCGGCAGAATGACTGCATGAACTTTGTCTCGCGGCACTGGACCGCACTTCTGATCGTACTCATCCTCGGCGGCTGGGCGTTTTTTTATTTGCCGGACACGCCCTCCTACGCGATCTTCGAGCTTAAGCAGTGCGTGGACGCGCGCAACGGCGCGGCCGCGGCGGACTATGTTGATTTTCAGAAAGTCGTCCAGGCGGCCGGCGCCGAGATGATCGAGGGCGACAACAGCGGGAGCGGTGCCTCAGACACCAGCGCCGGCAGCAACCTGCTCGGCCAATTGCTCGGCAAGGGCATGGTCAATCTCTTTTCCGGTCCGATGGCGGCGTTGCTGCGGCAGTGGGCGGTCCAGCAGGTCAACGACGGCGTCCAGCAGGTGCAGATGCCCCCAGCGGCGGTGGCAGGCGCGATTGCGCTGCTCCATCGCGACGGCGACGCCGCCTACACGCGCTGGACCGATCATAAGGGTCAGGTGTGGGAGGTGCAGATGGCGCGCGAGGATGGCCGCTGGAAAATCGTCGAGGTCAAGAACGTCCGCACGCTGCTCGAGAAACTCCGCCGCCACGAAGAAAAAGAGTTGAATCAACCTTCCCCGTGACAGAGCGCTCTAATCAAGAATCTTAACGCAGCTCGCAGACTCGCCTGCTCGCTCCGCGCGGCAACCGCGCTCCGCTAGTGTTTTAGATCGCGCGATAGTTCGCGAACGAAACCGTTGACGAGCGCGCGTGCGGGTCGGTGACCACGTTGACCACGGCCGGCTTGCCCGAGTTCGCTGCGCGATCGAGCGCTGCGCGGATCTTCGCGGGATCTTCGACGAACTCGCCATACGCGCCAAAGACTTCGGCCATCTTGTCGTAGCGGCTGTAGCCGAGGTCGCGGCCCGCGTCCATCCCGCCGATCCCCGCCCATCCGCCGTTGTTGCTGATCACGATGATCGCCGGAATCTTGTGCCGCACCATCGTGTCGATCTCCATCCCGTTCATCCCAAAGGAGCCGTCACCGCTAAGCACGATAACCTGGGTGTCGGGCTTCGCCACCTTGGCCCCCAGTCCGAACGGCACCGCAACGCCCATACAGCCATTGGGTCCGGCGTTGACGCTGTGGCCGGCGGCATGGATTGAAATCGACTGCCGCGCGAAGTTCAGAATCTCGTGGCCGTCCACCACGATGATCGCGTCGCGGTCCATAAAGTCGCGAACTTCCTTGCACAACCGCAAGGGATGAATCGGCTGCTTGGTCGAATTCAGCAGCGCGACGGCCTTCTCCTGGGCGCGCGTATCACCGCTGCGCAGCGTTTCGAGCCACGAGGTGCGCTGTGCGCCGCGGAAGGCGTCGCGTCCCTCATCGATCAACTGGCGCAGCACCACCTTCGCGTCGCCGACAATCCCCACCGCGACAGCACGATTGCGGCCGATCTCTTCGTCCGAGATATCCACCTGGATGATCTTGACGTCCTCCGCCCAGCGCGGCGGCAGGCCGAAGCCGACGATGAAGTTGAGCCGGGTCCCGACGACCAATACGACGTCGGCCTCTTTCCACGCCTGATTGCGCGCGCCCAGAAAACTCAAGGCGTGGTCTTCCTCGATCACCCCGCGACCCTGCGGCGTGGTGTAGAACGGGATCCCGCTGAGCTCGACGAACTCGCGCAGCTCCTTCATCGCGCACGACCAGAGGATCCCGGTGCCGGTTAGGACGAGTGGGCGTTTCGCGTCACGCAACATCGCGATCGCCCGCGCGACCATCGCGGGATCGCCGGAGATGCGCGGCACGGCGTGCGGCCGTTTCGGGAACAAAACTTCGGCTTCCTCGACCTTCTTGTAGAGCACGTCGCCCGGCAGATCGACGTAAACCGGACCAGGTTGCCCGCCGGTAGCAACGCGGAACGCCTTGTTGATGATCTCGGGGATGCGCGCCGTGTCGTACACGCGCTCGGAAAACTTGGTGATCGGTTTGAACATCCCCACCTGATCCATTTCCTGGAACGCGCCCATCCCGTCCTGTGCGACCGCGCTCGCGCCGCCGAGTGCAACCACGGGAACTGCGTCGAGGTAGGCGTTGCCAACCCCGGTGATCAGGTTGGTCGTGCCCGGTCCGGAGGCCGCAAAGCAGACGCCCGGACGCCCGAGCACGCGACTGTAGGCATGCGCCGCCATCGCGGCGGCCTGCTCATGGCGCACATCCACGGAGTGAAAGGCCTTGATACAGCCGGCCGCGACGTCGACCATCGGCCCGCCCGTGAGATAGAAGACCGTATCGACGCCTTCGTCCTGAAGCGCCCGGACGACCAGTTCGTTGCCGCTGACCATGGCCATGTGCGAATCCTCCGCTCATCTCTCTACCGCTTTTTGCGATCAATTGCGAAGTCCCGTTCTCTCCTGGAGTTCTGAATCGGATCGCGCGGACAGCTATGATTCATCATGGGCAGAAAACGCAAACCGGATCCCCACGAACCATCGCCGCCTACGGAGCCCAAAGCGGTTTTCAAGTCGCCGTTCAAAGACTTGGAGAAATTGCTCAAAGGACGTGCGCCAACGCCGCCGCCGATCGCGAATCCTCTCCCGACCTTGCTGCCTGCTGCCGCGAAAACCTCGGCGCCTCCCGCCCTCGACGACGCGACGCTGCTCCAGCAGGCGCTCGCGGGAGTCCGCCGCCTCGATGGGGTGGCGAGCGATCGTATCGCGATCGAGCCGCGGGTCACCCGCACCATAGTTAGCGAGGACGCCGAGGTGCTCGCGCAACTCTCCGATCTCGTCTCAGGGCAGGCCCCCTTCGAGTTGACCGAGACCGACGAATACGTCGAGGGCGCGCGGCTGGGTCTCGATCCGCGCGTCGTCTCCCAGTTGCGGCGCGGCGACTTCGCCACCCAGGGCCACCTAGACCTCCACGGGCTGATCCAGCCCGAAGCCAAGGTCGTCCTCACCGATTTTATCGTCGAGTCCGTGCGCAAGGGGCGGCGCGCAGTGCTGGTGGTCCATGGCCGCGGACTGCGCTCGCCCGGCGGTCAACCGGTGCTCAAGCATGCCGTCGCGCAATGGCTCTCGCACGGCACGATCGGCGGCTACGTGCTCGCCTTCACCAGCGCGCGCGCCTATGACGGCGGCGCGGGCGCGGTCTGGGTTCTCCTCCGACGCGAGCGTAAGCGCGGCAAGTTCGACATCTTGCAGGGCGCTAAGCGCCGGGACTAACACTAGGTGGAACCCATAGCGAGCCGAATCTGCGAGTGGTGAAAAAAACGACCCGCGTTGAGGAGTTTGATGGCTGCGCTCATCCGCCCTATCGACCTCGACAATCGTGAGACTTGGGCACCGCGTTTATCTAAGCGCCTCGCACAGTGAGAAAGTGAGAAATTGAAAAAATGCAAAGCGACAAGAACCCGGACCAGCAACCGAATATTCCGCTACGGCTCCATCACAACGCCTATGTAGTGCGCGACCAGCGGGTGACGCGGCGTTTTTATGAAGACCTCATCGGGCTGCCGCTGGCGGCCTGCTGGACCGAGCGCGACGAAGTTTTCGGCGGGATGCGCGTCTATTGCCATACTTTCTACGAGCTCGCCGACGGCGGGGCGCTCGCTTTCTTTCAATTCGAGAGCGAAGCCGATTACGAACGCTTCGGCCCGCAGTTTCGACCGACGCCCTTCGTCCACATCGCGCTCAAGACGACCGGCGAAACTCAGGCCGCGATCGCCGAGCGGCTCAAGCAGGCCGGATGCGAGCACTTTGTCATCGAGCACGGCTACTGCCGCTCGATGTATGTAACTGATCCGGATGGCCTCAATCTCGAGTTCACCGTCGATCATCCAAAGGCCGAGACTATCGCGGCCGAACGGCGCGAAGCAGTTGACGTTGACCTCGAGCGCTGGCTGCGCGGCGACCACAGCAGCAACAACAATTGGCGTCATGCCGAAAATGAATAAGCCGACGGCAAATAAAACAGGAAAGGAGCGCTTCATCATTGAGCACCAGTGAGCCTCAATTACCGGCGCAGTTCGCAGCGCTCGAACCTTATCTGGATTGGGCGCTGGCGACCGAACGCGAGCGCACGGCCCGTCGTCAGACGGTCGGGATGGCCGCAATCAGGGATTTTTACGCCGCGATGCTCCCGCGACTCGACGAAATTCTGACTTTCCTCGAAGGCTTCGCCCCGGAAAACGTTCCCGCCGATGTGAACCGGCTCTTTCTGCTAACTTTGTCGTTGGCTGAGGTCGCGCCGGCGATCGAAAACTTCGGTCAGCCGAGCGTTATCGACGGCTACGATTTCAAGCGGTTTATTCCGCTCCACGATTGAAATAGGAGAGACCAGAAATGGCTGCTGCTGCCGCTCGACCCCTCGCCAACGACAGAAAATGGCACGACCTCTATCCTGAACTCGGGACTGCGCCGGTTCCGATCGCGCCCTATGTCTCGCGAGAATACTTCGAGCGCGAGCAGGCGCTCATCTTTCGCAAAGTGTGGCTCAACGTCGCCCGCGTCGAGCAGGTCCCGAAGCCGGGCGATTACATCGTGAAAGATCTGGCCGTCTGCAACACGTCGGTTCTAATCGTGCGCGGCAAAGACGGCGTAATCCGCGCCTTTCATAACATGTGTTCGCATCGCGGTAATAAACTCGTCCCCGACGCGAGCGGCAATTGCCCCGGCCTCTTCGCCTGCAAGTTTCACGGATGGGCATTCGGGCTCGACGGTTCGTTGCGCCATATCTCCGATGAGGGGAGTTTTTTCAATCTCGATCGCGACGCGCTCGGCCTCGCACCGATCGCGGTCGATACTTGGGAGGGCTTTATTTTTATCAATATGGATCCACATCCCAGCGAGACCCTGACGGCATATCTCGGCGAGTTCGGGACTGGCCTTAGCGGCTATCCCTTCGGCGCGTTGGCCGCGACGCGTTTTGGGTGGAACGCCGAGGTGCATGCCAACTGGAAGGTCCTCAAGGACGCCTTCCAGGAGGTTTGGCACATCACTACGCTACATCGCCGATCGATCCCCAACGTCTTTTCGGACTCGGCCAACAAATACGGCCATGCGCTGGAATTCAAGCTCTTTCCACGCCACGGACGCATCTCGATGCCCGGGAATTTTGCCCGCAAACCCACGCCGGTCGAAGGCGTTGCGGCTCGCTACGGCTCGGGCGCGGTCGTCATCCGGCCGGTCGATGGCGCCGTGCCCGAAGGGCTGAATCCGACGCGCGATCCCAGTTGGTCGATCGACGGTAACGCGATCTTTCCCAATTGTCTGATGTATGTGGCGGCGCAAACCTATCTGACGCACACCTTCTGGCCGCTGACGGAGAACCGCACATTGTGGGAGGTCCGCCTCTATTATCCCAAGGCGACGACGCTCGCTCAGCGCTTCAGTCAGGAGTACAGCAAGATCATGCTGCGCGATGTGAATATGGAAGACGGCAGTACGCTCGAACGAACGCAGACGATGCTGGCGTCGGGCGCGCGAAAAGAGATCTTCCTGCAGGATCAGGAGCTGCTGATCCGGCATCATCACAAGGTCGCAGAAACCTATTTGAGCACCCCCACCGAATAAGGCTGCGTCGATTATCGCACCACCCCATAAAGACAAAAGAAAAAACGGAGCCGAGAGCGGCTCCGCTTTTCTTTCCTGCTCGCGCAGGCTCTGCATCTATTTTGCTGAATCTTCTTCGCTACATCTTCTCGGTTATATCTTGCCCATCATGATGAACGAGACGACCAGCGAGTAGAGCGTCAGCGACTCGATAAAGGCGAGACCGATGATCATTGGCACAAACAACTGATTGGTGCTGTTCGGATTACGGCCGATCGATTCCATCGCCGAAGCTCCGAGCTTGCCCTGTCCGAGACCGCAGCCCATCGCCGCGATCCCCAGACCCAGCCCGATACCCAAACCGATCAGGCCGCTGCCGTGCCCGCCCGCGGGCGCAGCGCCTTCCTGAGCCAGCGCCGCCAGCGGCGACACCATCAGCACCACCAGCGCTGTCCCAATCGTCCTCCAGAGTTTACGAATCATCCCTGCCTTCCTCCTTGTTGCCGCGCCGTCGATTCCGTCCTGGGCTATTTAACCTCGCCTCTATCATCTTCCACACTTCGGCCGGAGCGGATTGGCGGTCGCGGAGTTTAAACTTTTTGTTCTGATTTATTTTCGAATGATCTTTCGCCGAATGACCTAATGAGACTCGCCGGCCGCCATCCGCACATAGCTAATCGAAAGGATGGTGAAGACTAGCGCTTGAACTACACAGACGATCGCGCCGAGCGTATAGAAAGCGATCGGTATGACCAGGTAAGTCAGACTGGTGAAAAGACCGAGCACCTGATGGTCTGCGAACATATTTGCGAACAGACGAACACCGAGCGAAAACGGACGGAAAAGATTATCCGCGATTTCGATCGGCATCAGCAGCGGCAGCAGAAAGAGCACCGGGCCGAGAAAAGTTTTCAAATAGCCTGCGCCATGCGCCTTGAAGCCCTGGTAGAGATAGAAAAAAAAGCAGATGCCGGCGAGCGCGAAGGTCAGATCCATGTCGTTGGTTGGCGGCTCCATCCCCGGGATCAGGCCGAGGAAATTCGCGGTCAGAATAAACAGAAAAATGCTGCCGAAAAACGGCACCAGCTTGCGCGCGCCATGCAACTCGGAGACTTGCGCGACGAAGCCGTCGAGCCATTCGGCGATCACTTCGGCCACGTGGCGCAGCGTGATCCCTTCGTCGGGCAGCATCGGCTCGGGCGCTGCCGCTAACGCGCTTCGCGCAGCAAAGCCGAAAAGCAATAAGAGTCCCATCACCAGCCAGGCGCCAATGAGCACCGGCGGAAATTTCCCCAACGCGTGGGAAGCTAACTCGAAAAAATTAACCGGCCTCAAACCTTATGCTCCTCCGGAGCGCTCGCGCCTCGCCAGGAGACGCGCCCAGTTTCAATAAATATCGCCGCGAACTGAGTCAAGACGCCCAACATAAAGCCACGCAGATCAACGTGCAGGCGCGAGATTATCAGATAGGCCACGACTACGAAAAGCAGCAGTTTCATCGGAGCGATAATCGCGCCGACGGCGCCACCGCCTCCCGCGATTGCGACCATCGTTTTCCCGACCAGCACCAACAGGTAGAGATTGACGATCATCAGAACGCCGCCAACGACAGCGCCGATCGCGGCGGCCTCCGAAACAAAAACGAAAAGCGCCGCGCTCACGACAAGCGTGAGCAGCAACGCCAGCCGCTGGATTCCGGCGATCGTCGGGACGCTCCAATTCATCGCGTGCAGATCACAGGCTCTTCTGAAAATTTCGCAGCTCGACAAACAGCCGATAGAAGCCGAGGAAAACTCCGAGCAGGACTCCCGTCACCACCATCCATGGCTGAGTGCGAAAGTGCTCGTCGAGATAGTAGCCGGCGACAGCACCGCCCAATATCGGCGAGAAAAACTCGGCGCCGATACCGAGAAAGCGCCAAAGTTTCGGTCGTTCAGCCTCAGCGGGCATCATCAGCGGGTCTGCTTGAGTTCCGCCAGCGCTTCGCGCGCTGCGGCGATCGTGAGGTCGATATCATCTTCGGTGTGCGCCAGCGAAATAAACATCGCCTCGAATTGCGAGGGCGGAATATAGATTCCGCGCGCGATCATTTCACGAAAATATCGGGTGAAGGCCGCGGTATCGGCTTTGCGCGCTTCTTCCGCATTACTCACTCGTTCCACGCCAAGGAAGAGCGTCAGCAGCGAGCCTGCGCGATTGACGCATCCGCGCACTCCGGTTTCGGCCAGCGCCTTGCGGAGGCCGCGCTCGAGCCGCGCACCGGATTCTTCGAGCCGCTCGTACTGGCCGGGCTGCGCGAGGATTTTAAGTGTCTCCAAACCGGCGCGCACCGACAGCGGATTACCCGACAGCGTTCCCGCTTGGTAGACCGGACCGGTTGGGGCGAGCAGATCCATCAGCGCGGCGGGGCCGGCCACCGCGCCAATCGGCATCCCGCCGCCGATTATTTTCCCGAGCATCATCAAGTCCGGCGTGGCGCCGACCAGATCGTACGCAGCGCCGTAGTGCAGCCGGAAACCGGTGATCACTTCGTCGCAGATCAGCAGCGCGCCATGGCGATGCGCGATCGCGCCGAGCTCGCGAATGAAATCGGCGGAGGCGGGCACGACACCCATATTTGCGGCGACTGTTTCGACGATGATCGCGGCGACGCGCTTCTCATCGGCGGAAAAATAGCGCTCGACCACCGCGAGCGCGTCCCACGGCGCGACCTGGGTGAGTGCGGCGAGCGCTTCGGGCACGCCGGCGGAGTCCGGCACGCCGAGCGTCAACGCGCCGGAGCCGGCGCGCACCAGCAGCGCGTCGCTGTGGCCGTGATAGCAACCGTCAAACTTGATGAAACCGGGCCGTCCGGTAGCAGCGCGCGCGATCCGCAGCGCCGTCATGCCGGCCTCAGTGCCGGAGCTGACCAAGCGAACCTTCTCCGCGAGCGGAATTGCGGCGCCGATCATTTCGGCGAGCTCGACCTCAAGCGCGGTCGGCGCGCCGAAGGAAAAGCCAAGCCGGGCTTGCTCTGCGAGCGCACCGGCAATGGTGGGATGGGCATGGCCGAGAATAGCCGGGCCGTAAGAGCCAACATAATCGATTAGACGATTCTGGTCGGCGTCGAAGACGTAAGCGCCGCTCGCCCGCTCGATAAAGATCGGCGCGCCGCCCACTGCATTCCACGCGCGCACCGGAGAATTCACCGCGCCCGGAATTCGTCGTGCGGCCCGCGCAAAAAGCGCGCGCGAAGTTTTATCGGAATATCCTGCCATAGACGGGAAATCTGCTGCGGTCCGGTCGCGCTCTCATCAAATACTGCGACCCGCCGCGGTGCAAGCCGATCGCGCGGTTCGCTTAAAGTATCACATGCATCTTGGCTCCTGGAGCCATTGCGCGTGCGCGCGACAGCAGCGCGGTCAAACTGGAAATTTCTTTACGCCGGTCGTACACGATTTTTTTTCAACAAAGCCGCGCACTTTTAATTTTTATTGCGCGCAATTCTTGACCACGTCGCGATCCAAGAAGTATTTCATTCACCTTCACCACCAGTGGGTCGTCTTTCAGAAGCTGTTCCGGGGGGGACTGATGGGCTTCGGGGATCGAGGATGTTTCGCGGCGTTTGCTCGCCGAGGTTGCTACCTATTGCTTGCGCGCAGCCGTCCCCGGCTTCATCGCGCACCCTTCGGATGAGTTGACGGACCGTTGTCTGGTTATCCTTCAACCCTTACCGCAAAAGGGAGAAAGGGTCTTATCAACAATTGTTAATAAGTCTGTGTGTAAGTGTTCCTCGTGAATTCGATTCGGTCGCAACGGAACTCGTCGAAGGAGGTCATGGATGAACGGTGTCTGGCAAAAAGCTGGGGATCGTCTGCGGGAAGTCATGGGAAAGGTTGGCTTTGAAACCTGGATCGAGCCGCTCAAACTCATCGCGCTGGAAAGTCAAACCGCAACTATTGAAGCGCCCAATAAATTCTTCCGCGACTGGATCACCAGCCATCACATGGAGCTGCTGCGCGAGGCGATTGCCTTCGCGGCAGGTGAAGCGGTCGTGATCAAGTTGATCTCGAATGCTGCCGCAAACGGCCATAGCAACGGCAACGTCAAGAGCAACGGTAACGGCCAGAGCAACGGTAACGGCCAGAGCAACGGTAACGCCAACGGCAATCACCGCAAAGCCGCAAACAGCCGCAGTCCGACGCCAGCGCCAGCTGAGGCGCCGGAACGGCGCGGGCTCCATCCGCAACTCATCGCGCGCTACACTTTCGGCGAATTCGTGGTGGGCTCGAGCAACCAGTTCGCCCATGCCGCGGCGCTGGCCGCGGCAACTCAGCCCGGCACCAAATATAATCCGCTATTCCTCTATGGCGGTGTGGGATTGGGCAAGACCCATCTCGCAACCGCGATCGGCCACCACATCTGGGAGGCCAGTGGACGGGCGCGCAAAGTGCTCTTCATGCCCGCCGAGGTTTTTATGAACGAGCTCATCAGCTCGCTGCGCGGCGACCGAATGAGCGAGTTCAAGGAAAAGTTCCGGCGCGCCGACACTCTGATCCTCGACGACGTGCAGTTTCTGGCCGGCCGCGAGCGCACCCAGGAAGAATTCTTCCACACTTTCAATTCCTTGCACGCCGATCGCCATCAGATCGTCCTGACCTCGGACAAAGCGCCGCGAGACATCACCGGTCTGGAGGAACGGCTGCGGAACCGCTTTGAATCGGGTCTGCTGGCTGACATCGCTGCGCCGGACCTCGAAACCCGCGTCGCGATCATCCAGAAAAAAGCTACGGCCGAACGGCTTGACCTGTCGTCCGAGGTGGCGCTCTGGATCGCCCAAAACATCAGCTCCAATGTGCGCGAGCTCGAAGGCTCGCTCACCCGGTTGGTGGCGCTAGCTTCAATCGGCAATCTGCCGATCACGGTGGAGTTCGCGCGGCAGGCCCTGCGCGACATGGTGCGCACGCATGAGTTAAAGCCGGATATCGAAGTGATCCAGAAAATTGTCGCAGATTCTTTCCATATCCGGCTGGCTGATCTCAAGTCCAAAAAACGCACCCAGCATATCGCCTTTTGCCGCCAGGTCGCGATGTACCTCTGCCGCAAAATGACGGACAGCTCATTTCCCATGATTGGCGAGCACTTCTCGCGTGACCACTCGACCGTGATTCACGCGTATAATCTGATTGCACGGCGGATCGGCAATGATTCAGCGTTTCGGTTTTCGATCGAGAAAGTCGAGCGCGAACTGAAGGCGACGCACGCCAGCGCCGCGTGAATCACCTGTTGAACCTTCTGGGGAAAAGCATGGGAGAAGTCCAAGCCAATCCACAGCCGATCGCGATATGCTCACGAGCCGGTCATGAGCACGGCGCTGCGGTCACAGGATTATGCGCGAGAATTATCGTAATGGAGCGGGCGCTTGCGCGGTCTTTCAACAAATCCACAGCGCCTTCTACTTCTGTTTATTTCTTTTAATTTAATCAATTAGAAATAGAAGAGCGGGGAACGCAAACAGGAAATGGCAATGGAATTCGTCATCGAGCGGGCGTTGTTTTTGAATGGCCTCGGGATGGTTCAGGGGATCGTCGAGCGCCGCAACACGGTGCCGATACTCGGGCATGTGCTGCTCGATATAACGCGCGACCAGCTCGAGCTTTCGGCCACGGATCTCGAAGTTGGAATTCGCACGCGCCTGGAATGCGAAGCCGGCACCGAGGGCAAACTCACGCTGAACGCGCGCAAACTATTCGAGGTCGTGCGCGAGGCCAACGGCGACAAGGTCGGCCTTAAGGTGCTCGATAACGATGCGGTCGAACTCAAATGCGGGCGCGCGCGCTTCAAGATGCCGGGCTTGGATCCGCGCAGTTTTCCCGCGATGCCGGCGCAGAACGTCAAGGGTGAGGGCCCGAAAGCGCCGGCGCGGAGCGAGCTCAAGATCGATTCTGCGGTGCTGGCTGCGATGATTGATCGCACAATCTTCGCCGTTAGTCCGGATGAAGCTCGTTATAATCTGAGCGGCGTCTTTATCGAATCGCCTGAGCCCGGAGTCGTCCGGATGGTCGCGACTGACGGCCATCGGCTCTCGATGATTGATCGGGAAGTCGCCGGCTTCACGATGACGGGCGGCGCAATCATTCCGCGCAAGGGACTCGCGGAGCTGCGCAAGCTGCTGGATCAAGCGGGCGACACGGCAGCCGCACTGGTGATCGACAGCAATCTGGCTTCGCTCACGCGCGGACGGACCGAAGTCTCGATGCGGTTAGTCGAAGGCGAGTTTCCCGACTATCGCGGTGTCGTGCCCAAGGAATCGCGGTATCAGGTCGCGGTCGCGCGCGAAGCGCTACTCGGCACGATCAAGCGCGCCGCGATTTTTTCCAATGAGCGCTACCACGGCGTCAAGCTGGGCTTCTCTGCCGGGATGCTGACGGTCTCTTCAACCAGCCCGGAGACGGGTGAGGCGAGCGAGACGCTCGACATTGATTTCAACGGTGAGGAGTTTGCGGCCGGCTTCAACGGCGCCTACTTGCAACAGGTGCTGAATGTTCTGACCGACGGCGACGCGATACTCGGCATGACCGACGAGGTCAGCCCGTGCGTGATGACGAGCGACACCGACTCGAGCTTCAAGTATGTCGTGATGCCGATGCGGCTATGAGCGAATTTTATGGGGGACAAGACTGCGAGCGCGGCGGCGGACCTCGCGCGTTTCTGGCAGCGCGCGATGCGTTGCCACGAGTGTCCGTCGCTGGCGCCGTGGCGGAAGTTCCCGCCGGCAGCGCGCGGCAATCCTGATAATGGCCTGATGATTCTCGGCGAGGCGCCGGGCCGGGTCTCACTTGAAAATGGTCGGCCCTTCTCGAATCCGCGGAATCTGACAGTGCGGCGCGCCATCGCGCTCGCACTATTGCCGACGCAGCTCGAAATCGAAGACGCCTTTTATTTCAGCGACGCGGTTAAATGTTGGCCAACCTCCCCGAGCGGCGCGAATCGTTCACCGAGTAACGCTGAAACCGTGACTTGCGTGAATCGTTACCTCGCGCGCGAACTCGAGATCGTTCATCCGCGCGTGATCTTTGCCTTCGGGGTGCGCGCGGCGTCCGCCGTTCTGGGACGCTCGATCAAAATCGCCGAAGTCCACGCTTCGACGATTGCGTCTCCCGCCGGTTACCGCGTAATTCCGCTAATGCATCCCTCGTCGATCAATATCGCCGGGATGCGCCGGGTCGGAATCCGGAGCCTGGAAGATTACACCGCTCAGCTCGCGGAACTTTTTCGCCGCGAGCTGCGCGGTGCTCACTTGATACGGCGAGTGGGCGCGGCGCGAGTCGCCTCGGTCATCCCGCGGGTCACGGCGGCGGCGCCGAAGCGCGTCGTTACTTGATCGAGGGCGCGGTTTAGCCTGCTGGCTTTTGAGGCTTGGTCTTGACCTTGGCCGCGCGTCACAGACTCGTTTCCTGGAACGCAGCTCGCAGACTCGCCTGCTCGCTCCACTTCGTTCCGCTGGTTCGCCCCCTGGCGGCGATCGAAGAGCCCGAGTTGCGCCGCGTCGAGGCGTTCGAGGTTATGCGCCTGGATGCCGGCGAGTCTTATGCGATCGCGGTCATCGACGCGCTCCAGCAGCGCGATCGCAGTGCGCGCGATCGCGCCGGTATCATCGGTGGCGGCGTCGAGCGAATAGCTCCGGGTGAGACTCGGATAGCGTCCACCGCCGAGCGGCCGCGCGAGCTTGAGTTTCAGCGTGATGGTGCGCGCTTGCACCTGGTCCGCGCGCAGCCGCCGGCCCAGGGCCGCGGCATGAGCGATGAGCGTGCGTTTCAGTTCGAGCGCGTCGAGCGCCAGATCGTGCTCGAAGGTGTTCTCTTCGCCATAGGATTTGCGCTGCCAGTCGCCGACGACCGGACGCGGGTCGCGGCCGTGGGCAAGCTCGTACAAATGCGCCCCGAAAGAGCCGAGCATCGCGCGTAGCGCGGCGCTGTCGCGCGCCGCCAGATCACCGATCGTAATGATTCCCATGCGCTGCAGCCGCTCGAGCGTCACCCGCCCGACGCCCCACAGCCGCTCAACCGGCAGCGGCGTAAGGAATTCGCACAGATGCTCGGGGCCAATTGCGAGCAGGCCGTCCGGCTTGGAGAGGTCACTGAGGATTTTTGCCGCCATCTTGACCGGTGCGATTCCGACCGAAACGACCAGTCCGGTGCGTTCGAGCACGCGGCGTTTGAGCGCGCGGCCGACGTCGAGCGGAGGACCGAGCAGGCGGCGCGTGCCGCTGAGATCGAGAAACGCCTCATCCAGCGACAGCGGTTCGACCACCGGGCTAAAGCTGTCGAAGACCTCGCGCACGACGCGCGAGACCTCGGCATAACGGGTCATGCGGCCCGGCACGAAGATGCCATCGGGACAGAGCTGATGCGCCTGCGCTGTCGGCATCGCCGAGCGGACGCCGAAGCGGCGGGCTGCATAGGAGGCCGATGTGACGACGCCGCGGCGCGAGCTGCCGCCGACGATCACCGGCTTGCCGCGCAGCGCCGGGTTGTCGAGTTCCTCAACTGACGCGTAGAACGCGTCCATGTCCGCATGAGCAATGACGCGCGCCCAGCTCGCGCCATCGACATCGTCGTGGTAGTGACGGCCGGCGCTCATACTACTTTCCGGAATCGGCGAGAGACCCAATCACTATCTCCGCCGCCGCCTCGCCCTGACGCACGCAGTCGGGGATGCCGACGCCGTCCAGATAGGCGCCGGCCAAGATCAGGCCGGAGAGCCGCGCAACCCGGGCGCGAATCGAGTGGACGCGATCGAGATGACCGAGCGCGTATTGCGGCATCGAGTCGGGCCAGCGCCTGACGTGCGCGAGTAGCGGCGTCGCGGTTACTCCGAGCAGAGACTCAAACTCGGCGCGTGCAGTTGCGATCAACGCGTCGTCATCACGCGCAAGGATGGCGCTGTTGAAGGCGCCGCCGATGAAAACTCGCGCGAGGAGCTTGTCAGCGGGTGCGCGTCCGGCGAATTTGAGACTCGAAAAGCTGCCCGCAATAATGTTACGCCGCTCAGCGGCGGGCACGACAAAGCCGAAGACTGCCGGTGGCGCGGCGAAATCGCTCGCGTTAAAGGCGAGGTTCACGGTTGCGGCAGAGGCGTAGCGGATTTCATCGAGTTGCGCGCTGAGGGCCGCGTCATGCGAACGCACGAGTTTCGCTGCGGACGCAGCCGGCGTAGTGCAGATGATCGCGTCGGCATCGATTTCCGCACCCCCGGCGAGCAGGACCTTCCATCCATCGGACGGCTTCCGCGCGAGCGCGACGACGCGGCGGCCGCGCAGGACGACGTCGCCGAGGCTGGCGGCGAGCGCCTCGACCAGCGTACCGATCCCGCGGCTGAAGCTGACAAAGAGACTCCAGCGCGCGCCGCTAACCCTGCGGCTCTCCGCTTCGCGCCCGCGCGCTGCGGCGCGCAGACCCAGGATCAGGCTGCCGTAGCGCCGCTCCATTTCGACGAATCGCGGCATCGTCGCCGAGGCGCTGAGTTGTGCGGGGTCGGCAGTATAGATGCCGGCGGCGAGCGGCTGGGCGATGCGCTCGAGCACCTGGCGGCCGAGCCGACGCGTCACCAAGGCGCCGAGGCTTTCGTCGGTGGTCGCGCGCCGGCGCGGGACGAGCGGTTCGAGCAGCATGCGCAATTTACCACCGAGGCTGAAGAGCGGACTGCGCAGGATCGGAGCGAAATAAGTGGGCGCCAGCAGGCTGAAACCCGCCGGAATCTCGACCAGCCGGCCGTTGCGCACCACCAGCGTCTTGCGAAACTGTTCCTGCGTCCGCACCATCGTGCGCGTGAGGCCGAGCCGCTCAGCCAAATTCATCGCCGCCGGTTTTTCCGAAAGGAATGAATCCGCCCCGGTCTCGATGGTGAAGCCATCGGAGTAGACCGTTTCGAGTGCGCCACCCAGGCGGTTGCCGGCCTCAAGCAGGATGACTTCGACCGGCGCTTCAGATGCGCTGGCGAACTCGCGCAATCGATAAGCTGCCGCCAGCCCGGTGATCCCACCGCCGATCACGACGATTCGTCGAGACTGACCTGCCGCCATCGAGGCTAACCCGCGCCGGCCAGAGACTCGAGCGTGATTTCCACCGTCAGATCGACGAAGGCCGGATGGTCACCGACGGTCCCAGCACGTCGGATCGATACGCCCGCAGCACGCGCGGCGTCAGCCGCTTCGACATCGAGGTCATAGAGCACTTCAACGTGGTCAGAGAGAAAGCCCAACGGCATCACGATTTTGGGCCGAGCGTCGGCGACGATGACGTCGCGCACGTCAGGCTCCAGCCAAGGATCGCGCGGGGCTCCACTACGGCTCTGAAAGGCCAGTGTCCAGTGGTCGATGCCGACGGCGGCCGCGGCAAGCGCAGCGGTCTCGCGCAGTTGTTCGACGTATGGGGATGCCGCCGCCATCAAACAGGGGATACTGTGCGCGGTGAAGATCAGCTCGGCGTTGTCACGCTCGCGAGGAGCGCTCGCCGCCAGCGCTTCGCGCAGGCGATCAGCGAGTGCTTCGATAAACTGCGGACGGGTGTGCCAGGGCGTAGGATAGACGATCGTGGGGGCCGCGGCGCCGAGTGTCTCGCAAGTCGCGGCGGTTTCGCGCTGATAGCGTTCCCAGCTCGCGTCGCATCGAAAGGCCGAAAGGATGAAACCGCATGCCCGCTTCACTCCGCGATCCATCAGCGCGCGGATCGCGTCAACCATATAAGGCTCGGTGTTTCGCATTCCGATCGCGATCGGAATTTCGTTCGCTTGCCGCCGCAACGCTTCGCGCACCGCGTCTGCAAGACGCCGCGTGAGATCGTTGTAGGGCGAATATCCGCCGAAGACCTCGTAGTGGCGCGCGACCTCCTCGTAACGCTCACGCGGAACCGGCCGCCCCTGCAGCACGCGATCAAGAAACGGACGAACCTGCGCGGGTCCCTCCGGGCCGCCGAAGCCGATCAATAACAGAGCGTCGGTTGCGGATGCCTCATTCATCTCCGAGTCATGATTCATCTCCGACTCAGATCATGCACCGCGTCGATCAGAGCGATCACATTGTCCACCGGAGTTTTGGGCAGGATCCCGTGGCCGAGATTGAAGATGTGGCCGGGGCGGTTCGCCGCCTGATCGAGAATTAGTTGCGCTCGCCGGCGAATCTCCGCAGGCTCCGCGAACAATGCGACCGGATCGAGATTGCCCTGAACCGCGACGTCGGGTCCGAGCCGACGCCAGGCCTCGTCGAGATCAACGCGCCAATCGAGACCGATCACGTTGCCGCCCGCCTCTCGCATCAGCTCAAGGAGATTTCCGGTGATCGTGCCGAAGTGAATCACCGGAACCAAGCCGCGCACCGCCGCGATCACGCTATGGGTATGCGGCAGGACGAAGCGGCGGTAATCGTCGGGGCCGAGACTGCCGACCCAGCTATCGAACAACTGGATCGCGTCGGCGCCGGCGGCGATCTGCATCTTCAGGTAATCGACGGTGACGCCGGCGAGCGTGCTCATCAGGCGATGCCACGTCGCGGGCTCGCGATACATCAGGGTTTTCGTCGCCTGATACTGGCGCGACGCGCCGCCCTCGATCAGGTACGACGCGAGCGTAAAGGGGGCGCCGGCGAAACCAATTAGCGGCATACTCTCGCCGAGCTCGCGTTTGACGAGGCGGATGGCTTCGCCGACGAAGCCCAGCGACTCCTCGGCATTTACCGGCGGAATTTGTTCGAGCTGTTCGAGGCTTCGCAGCGGCCGCTCGATCACCGGGCCATCACCCGATTCGTAACTCAGCCCGACGCGCATCGGAATCAGCGGCAGCAGAATATCGGCGAAGATGATCGCGGCATCGACGCCGAGCCGCCGCGCCGCAGTCACGGTCACCTCTGTCGCCAGTTCCGGCCGCAGGCACATTTCGAGAAAGGTATTCTGGGCGCGCACCCGCCGGTATTCCGGCATGTAACGCCCGGCTTGGCGCATCAGCCAGATGGGCGTATAGGGCGCCGCCTCGCGCCGGCAGGCGCGCATAAATGGGCTGTCGGCCAAAGCGCCGCGCACGCTCGCCGGGGGCGGTATTTCATTCGACGATTCATCCACTCGACGCACAGGCTCGATTAACCCGATCGCCCCAGGCTTGGCCGCGCGGATTCCGGCGATCGCCTCCGCGGTTTCCTTCACCAGATGACCGAGCTTCGGGTGGCTCGGCTCGACATCAACTGTGATCGAGCAGGCGCGCAGTTGCTCCGAGCAGATCGGTCCGATCGAGGCGACCACGATCGCAGCCAGGCCGCGCCGCAGTTGCTCGCTCAGCCCGTCAGCCTCAGCCAACCCCATCAAGTTGGTGATCTGAATCGAACTGGTGAAGAGCGCCACGCCCGCTTCTCCCGCGACAATCGCGCGGATCGCCTCGCGCAGAGGCGCGCGATCAAGCGGCAGGGTCCAGCGGTAGACCGGGACCGCAGTGACCTCGGCGTTGCGCGCCTCGAGCCCGGCCATCAGGTCGCGGTTGGTGATGCCGTATTCCTGGATCGCGACGCGTTGGCCTGCGAGCGTGATATTGCAATCGAGCGCGTCGAGAATCTCGCGCCAGGTGTTGGGCTCAGCGACGGCGAGGCTGGGTTCGAGCCCGACGGCGCGCAGGGCGGCGACCGGCTTGGGCCCGCGTGCAACCGTCAGCGTACGCGACAATGCGGCAACCAGCTCGACGCGCGGATGGCGCGTCTCCATCGCGCGGAACAGTTCGCGCACGCCGACCCCGGTCAGAAAGACGACGACCGGGTATTCACCCGCGAGCAGATGCGCGGCGAAGTCGAGCGCTGCGCGATTCTCCTCGAGCGGCGCTTCGCGCATCGCCGGCGCAATCAGGGCGCGTCCGCCGAAGCGTTCGATCAGCCGGGCGGTCTCCGCCGCCATCCGGCTCTCGAACGCGACCACCGTCACGCCGCCGAAGTCGGCGCGCCCGCGGTTACCCGCCGATGCGTTTGCATCCATCAATTCTTTCGTTCGCGCCGATTTCTCTTCCGATAAGTCTATCAGTCCGTTGCGAAAGTTCTTATGGCCGGCGCGACTCCGCTGCGGTTGATGTGGACGCTTTTGCCAGAGTTCCCGTAGCTGTGTTATGACTTCGGCCGTTATGAACGAATCCGCAGTCATCATTGAACGCGACGACAGCATCGAAACCGGGGCGTTGAACCCGGAAAGACGAGTCAGAATACAGCCTGCACAGGCTCCACTCGCGCTAGGCCGCAGGTATCTCCTACTTCTGTTCCTTTTCTTAGCGGGGTGTTCTGCCCACAGTCCGTTTATTCTCAAAACTACGACTGATTCGACTCCCGTCCAAACCTCTTACCCACCCAGCCAGGAAAAGGTCTTTGTTACGAAACAGTCACTCCCCGCGAGCGTGGCCTTTGTTAAAGTTTCTACTATTGATGTAGGGAAGGTCTGGTACGGGTCGGCCGATGGAGCGTTGGTCGCGATGGCAGACCGCGCACGAGAATTAGGAGCGAACGCGATCATTGAGACGAAAACCTGGCATCAACCTGCGGGGTGGGCATGGTCTGCGCCTCAGGGTTCTGGGCTGGCTGTGCGGGTCACGGACATAAAATCACTGGAACCACTAGGCATCAAGGGAGAATGGTATTAGCAGAGCCTTTTCGGCCGCCATCGGATTTTCGAACGCGACGATTAGGATTCCGCCGAAGCAATGCTTGCCGTCGGCATCGTTCGCTTCCGTCTGACGCACTCTAACGCTTTTGCCAGAGTTCCCATAGCTGTGTTACGACTTCGGCCATGAGTAACGCCGAAGTCGTAGTTCTGATTGATAAGCAGGATGGCATCGCCACCGTCACCCTCAACCGCCCGGAGAAGCTCAACGCCCTGAACCGCGAAATGCGCAAAGCCTTCTGCCAGGCGATGCAGGAGCTGCGCAGCGATCCCGAGGTCCGCGTCGTGATCATCACCGGGGCGGGCCGCGCCTTCTGCGTCGGGCTTGATCTGCGCGAGCTCGGCACCTCGCAGGGCGGCATCCGCGACGAGGGCAAAGTCAGCTTTATCTCCGTGATCGACGACATGGAAGTTCCGGTAATCGCCGCGGTCAATGGCTTCTCGATCACCGGGGGCTTCGAGCTCGCGCTGGCCTGCGATCTGATCGTCGCGGCTGAGACGGCGCAGTTCGCCGATACCCACGCGCGGGTCGGCGTGATGCCGGGGGGCGGGATGTCGGCGCGGCTGCCGCGCGCGGTCGGAATTCGCAAGGCGAAAGAGCTGTCGCTGACCGGCAACTATCTGTCGGCGCGCGAAGCGGAGCGGATGGGCTTGGTTAACCACGTGGTTCGGGCGAACGAGCTGATGGCGACGGCGCGCGAGCTCGCGAGGCAAATCGCCGGCGCGAATCAGAAAATCGTTCGCCAGATGAAACAGCTCTACGAGCGCACGACCCGCACTTCGCTGCAGGAGGCTCTGCAGATCGAGCAGGAGGCTTTCAGCGCTTTCAACCGCGCCGCTGATCTCGGCGAGCTCGGCGGCGCTCGTGAATCGGTGATGCAGCGGGGCCGCGCACAAGCGGCCAAGAATTAGCGCCGCTGCGCCACCCGGAGATTGCATGAAAGATTTGAGGATGGTTTTGATTGCCGGCCTGATTGTCGGCGTGAGCCTGTTTTTTCTGAGCGCGCCGCACCTCGCGATTGCGGACAAAGTCGTCCACGAGCACGCGCTCGCGCCAGCCGACATTCCCGCATATATCACCGCCGCGGTGAGCTCACCGGATCGGCCCGCGGCCGATAAGGAGCGCGATGCGTCGCGGCAGCCGGCGCAGGTGATGGCCTTCTTCGGAGTCAAGCCGGGGATGCATGTGGCGGACCTGTGGGCCGCCAGCGGCTATACGACGGAGTTGCTGGCGCGCATCGTCGGCCCGGCGGGGCGGGTCTATTCACAGAACCCGGCCTTCGGCGCCAAATTCAAGGACGCCGAAAAAGCCTGGGAAGCGCGAATGAAAGAACCCGGCATGGCGAATCTAATCGAGGTACCGAGAGCCTTCGATGATCCCGCATTTCTGCCGGCGTCGCCCGGTACGCTCGATCTGGTGATCGTTAATCTCAACTATCACGACATGGTGGACCGGAAATTTGATCGTACGAACATCAACGAGGCAGTGTTCAAGGCGCTCAAGCCCGGCGGGGTTTATGCGATCGTGGATAACAGCGCGCAGCCGGGATCGGGCGCGCGGGACGCCGGCACTCTTCATCGCATCGACGAGCAGTTCGAGATCAAAGAGATCAGCGACGCGGGCTTTCGGCTGGCGGCCGATTCCGACATTTTCCGCAACCCCAAGGATAACCGCACCCTGCCGTTCTGGAAGATGAATCATCAGCAGGACCGCTTTATGCTCAAATTCGTCAAACCGCGCTAGCGGAGCGCGGCCGCCGCGCGGAGCGAGCAGGCGAGTCTGCGAGCTGCGTCAAGATTCTTGATTAGTGGAGTGTGAACCGCCGAATGCGCTGACATCGAGACGACGAATAAACAATAGATTCGCGGACTGACTAACTGGACTAGGTAATCACGATGAAAATAGGATTGCTAACTGTTGGGATTGGCCGAGCCGCGCGCCCGGCGACGCTGCGTATGCTCGGCGAAACTTGCGAGCGCCTGGGCTTCGGTACGCTCTGGTCCGCCGAGCACGTAGTACTCTTCGACAAATATACTGAGACGAAATACCCCTATTCCGACGACGGCGCTTTCGGCGCTCCCAGCACAGTCGATTGGACGGATCCCTTCATCGGCTTGACCTACGTCGCGGCGCTTACGCAGCGTATCCGGCTCGCCACCGGGATCTGCCTGGTGCCCGAGCATAATCCGCTGATCCTCGCCAAGGTCGTCGCCAGCCTCGATTACTTGAGTGGTGGCCGCTTCGCCTTGGGGGTTGGCGTCGGCTGGTCGTCGGAAGAGTTCGCGGCCCTGGGGATCCCCTTCGAGCGGCGCGCGCAGCGGACCCGCGAGTATATCGACGTAATGCGCAAGCTGTGGGGCGAAGAAAAGGCCAGCTTCAGCGGCGAATTCGTGAATTTCAAAGATGCGCGGAGTTTTCCGAAGCCGGCCCAAGGGGCGAACATTCCGATCATCTTCGGCGGCGAGAGCGGTCCGGCGTTGCGCCGCGTCGCCGACTACGGCACCGGATGGTTCGGCTTCAATCTCAATCCCGAACAGGCAGCGGCGAAAATCGCCCGCTTGAAGGAACTCCTGCGCGAGCGTAATCGCGATCCGCACAGCGTCGAGCTGATCGTCTCGCCCTATTTGCAACCGGTCACGCGCGAGGACCTGGCCGGTTACCACGAGGCTGGGGTAAGCGAAATTGTGCTGCTCTGTCCGCCACCCGAAAACGACGCCGAGTTGCCGCCGATCCTGGAAAAGCTTGGCCGTGAATGGGTCGAGCCGGCGGCGCGGCTGGCGTAACGCGGCGCGAAGCCGGCTTAACGAGGTGGCGTCATGAAGATCGGCATTAGCGGAATCGGGATGGGCAAGGGCGCGCGCCCACGCACGCTTCAGACGGCGGCCGAGCACGCCGAACGGCTCGGCTTCGCGACGCTCTGGGCGCCCGAACACGTCGTCCTGTTTGACCGTTACGATTCGACCTACCCCTATTCCACCGATGGGCAGTTTCTGGCCGCGGGCACGACCGATCTTCTCGACCCGTTCGTCGCGCTGACCTATGCCGCCGCGCGCACCAGCCGCATCCGGCTGGCAACCGGCATTTGCCTGGTGCCGCAGCGAAATCCGTTGATCCTGGCCAAGGTAATCGCGAGTCTCGACCGTCTCAGCGAGGGACGCTTCGCGCTGGGCGTGGGCGTTGGCTGGTCGGCGGAGGAGTTCGCCGCGTTGGGGGTGAGCTTCGCGCGGCGCGGCCAGCGGACGTGCGAATACATCGAAGCGATGCGCCGCCTATGGGGCGACGAGCAATCCACCTTCAGCGGCGAGTTCGCCAATTTCAAAGATGCGCGCAGCTTCCCGAAGCCGGGGCGCGGCGCGCGGCTGCCGATCATTTTTGGCGGCGAAAGTCTGCCGGCGCTGCGGCGCGTCGCGCGCTACGGCGACGGCTGGTTCAGCGTCAATCTGAGCGATGCGCAGCTCGCCGAAAAACTCGCCCGCCTCGACGCCTTGCTGGTTGAAAACGGTCGCACCCGCGACGCGATTGAGATCATCGTTTCCCCCTATCAGCAAGCCGTCACGCCCGATCGTCTACGGCGCTACCGCGACCTTGGCGTCAGCGAGGTCATCCCCTTTGTGCGGATGCCCTCCGATGAGGCGCAAATCCCGGCGCATCTCGAGCATCTCGCCCGCGAGTGGGTCGAGCCGGCCGCGCGGCTCTAACTGCCGGTGCGGGTCACGCCGCCGCGAGAATCTCTTTCGCGCGTTGCAAGTCGGCGGCGATCTGCGTTGCGAGCTCCTGGCCCGACGCGAACTTTTTTTCAGGGCGAATCCGCTCGATGAGTTCGAGCTTGACCTCTTGCCCATAGAGGTCGCGGTCGAAGTCGAAGATGTGGGCCTCGAAGCTGCGCTCCGGCTCGGCGAAAGTCGGCCGCATCCCGATATTCGTGATCGACGGATAAGCGCCGTCGGCCAGCACGATGCGCGTTGCATAGACACCATCGGGCGGCAGGCACTCGGTGCGCGGCTGCACGTTGGCCGTCGGAAAGCCGATCGTGCGTCCGCGCTCGCGTCCATGCACCACCGGACCGCTGAGGAAGTGATACCGTCCGAGCATCGCGGCGGCCCGCCGCAGTTCGCCCGCGCTAATCGCCTCGCGCACGCCGGTGGAACTCACCTCGGCGTCGCCGAGAGCGATTGGCCCGACAACTATCGTTTCGAAGCTCAATTCCCGCCCGAGCGCCTCCATCACCGTGGCGTTGCCCGCGCGATTATGCCCAAAGCTGACGTTGTGGCCGACCACGATCGCACGCACGCCGATACGCTCGCGCAAGTAGCGCTGCGCAAACTCGTGCGGATCGAGCCGGCTCAGCGCCAGCGTGAATTCGAGCACGATCACGCCGTCGAGCCCGGACGAGCGCAAAAGTTCCGCCTTATCTTCGGGCGTCAGAATCAAGCGCGGCGCGCGCTTCGGCGCGAGCACCTTGGCGGGCAGCGGATCGAAGGTCAGCGCGAAAGCGGCCCCTCCAAGCTGACGAGCGTGCTCGATCGCGGTTTTGAGAATCGCGCGATGACCAATGTGGACGCCGTCGAAATTGCCCAGCGCCACCACCGGCGCCGGCGGCCGCCCCAAGTCGTCAAGATTGCGGATTATTCGCATCGGCTACAGCTAAGACGACAGCGACGCCATCAGCGGCCCCGCGGCCGTCGCCTCGGGCGTGTCGGGATGATCGTCGACGAGTTTGCGCAGGGTCAGCCGCGCGTCGATGGGATCGTTGGTTTTGAGAAAGGCCTGGGCCTCGCACCACAGCGCCGCGCTGGCGTAGCGACCCTCGGGAAAGCGCATCGTCAAGTCGGCGAACTGCAGGATTGAGCGGTCGAATTGTCCGAGTTCAAACAGCGCGTTGCCGGAAAAGTATTCTGCCGGCTCGCTGAGCGCGGACTTGGGATAGCGGCGTTGCAGATCCTGAAACTTGCCGAGCGCAGCCTGATACTTGCCGGCTTTCATCGCGAGTAACCCGGCGCGATACTGCCTGGCGCCGGCGTCGGTTTGCGCGGCGGCAAGCTCCGACGTGGCCGCCTGTTGCCAAGTCATCGGCGCGGCGGTTGGCGCTGCGGGACCAGGCGGGGGCGCATTCGAGGGCGTGGACGCAGTGGCGTCTGGCGGCAGGGCTCCCTCATTGCCCGGCGTCGGCTCGGCGCCGGGACTCGCCTCGGCGCCGGGGCTCGACGCTGCGCCAGGCGCGGTGGGCGACGCTGCCGAGACGCTCTGCCCCTGTTCGAGTTTCTTTACGCGCTCCTGCAGAGCCGCAAAGTCGTTGCTCTGGCCGCCACCCTGTTGCAGCTGGGCGATCTTGTCGTCGTCCTGCGTGAGCTTTTCCTTTAACGCATCGATCTGCTGACGATCGTCCGCGACCATCTGGCGCAGCGATTGTTCACCGTTTTGCAACTGGTCGACGTCACCGCTCGGCGCGCAGCCCGCCAGCGCGAGCACCCCGGTTATCATCAGAGCCGCGGTCAGCATCAGAGCCGCTTGCGGCAATCTCATTGCGGGCCCCCCGCGCTCTGAGAGACCGCAAAATGATCGCGGCGGTTCTGCGCCCAGCACTCGTCGGTCTCTTCGGCGCACAAGGGCAGCTCTTTACCGTAACTGATGGTCGAGAGGCGGCTCGCGTCGACGCCCAAAGTCTGGAGATAATCCTTGGCCGCCTGCGCGCGCTTGGCGCCCAGCGCGAGGTTGTATTCCTCTGATCCGCGATCGTCGCAATGGCCTTCGATCTGCGCGTGCGTTGTCGGGTTTTTCTGTAACCAGTCCGCATTGGTCTTCAGAATCTCGCCGTCCTGCGCGCGCACCGTCGAATCGTTATAGTCAAAATGGATATCCGTCAGCGGACCCTGATTGCCCGCGCCCAGCGTGCCCTTTTGGAGCTGGCTGAGCGAGTCGCTGCTCGAGACACTCGACTGGCCAAGTCCGTTTTGCCCTTCGCCGGGACCACCCGCGCCCTCCGGCTTCTTCGACGAGCAGCCCGCGCCGGCCAATGCGACGATCGCGAGCGTCGCAACGACCGCGATGCGCCAGTCCGCCGCCTTAGCCACCGATCCACCACGACCAAGAGGGATTCGTATCATTGCCGTCTCCTTCGGTTAGCGACCCGGTGATTTTTCCGTCCGCCGCAAGCATCATATAGATTCGTGAGCGGCCGCCGCGCCGCGAGCTGAAGGCCAGATAACGCCCGTCCGGGGACCATGAGGGACCCTCGTTCGAGCCTTCGCTGGTCAATTGCCGCGCCGCTCCGCCACCCACTCCGATTACCATGATCTGAAAAATTCCGCCGCCGGTCCGCGTCTCATAGGCGATCTTTTTGCAATCGGGCGAAAAAGCTGGCGCGGTGTTGTAGTCGCCCTTGAAGGTAACCCGTTGCGGCGTGCCGCCATCGAGCCCCATCACGTAAATCTGTGGAGTGCCGGCGCGGTCTGAGGTAAAGACCAACTGACTTCCGCCGCTGCACACCGACGGACTGACGTTGATCGCGTGATCATCGGTCAGCCGGCTGATCTCCGCGCCGCCGCCGTCAAGCAGTTCGAGATTGGTCGCGCCGCCGCGCGAGAATGCCCCCACGATCCGATCGTCCGGCGTCAGTGCGCCGCCGACCGCCATGCCCATCGCTGACTGAATGCGCGTTTCGACGCGTTGGTTGGTGTCGGCCAGGTAGAGGCTTGGGCTCATCGACTTGTACGATAGATAGAGTAAATGACTGCCGCTCTTGTCGAAACTTGGAAACAGATTGATCGTCGGATTATCGGTTACGCGAAAGTTCTCGCCGGCGCCATCGAGCCACTGCGTATAGACTTCCTTGAAGCGCCCGCCGTGAGTTGAGACGAAGGCGAGGCGGCTCGCGAAGGGCCCGCGGGTCCCGGTGACAGATTCCATCACGGCGTCGGCGAAGCGCCGCGCCATCTCACCGACTTCGTTGGGCGCGCCGGTGTACTTTTCCCCCATCATCCGCCGCTGCTGCCCGACGTCGAATAACAGCGCTTCGATCAGCACCTGCCCGCCGTCGCGTTTGGCGCTGCCCTTGACCAGAAACTCGGCGTTGATTGAGCTCCAATCGGCGAAATTGAATTCACCGAGGTTGTAGCCCGAGGCTTGCGCATCTTCGACATAGGCTTGGGGACTGATCAGGCGGAAATAGCCGGACAGCTTGAGGTCGCGATCGAGCGTTGCGGCGAAAACCTCAGAGACCCGATGATCGTCGTCGCCGCCGATATTCTTGAGTGCCGAGACCGCGATCGGCGCGACCTGCTCAGCGCCGACGATCTGAATCGGCGGCAAGGTTGACGGTGCGCTGGTCAGGGGTTGCGCCCACGTCACCGATGCGCCAGCCACCGTCATAAGCAGCGCCGCCAGCGCGCTTGATACCATTCTCATTGCTGCTGTCACCGTTGCAATTAAACGTCGAGCGCGCAGTCTAGTTTCCGGCATTCGTGAGATTGGCCAGCTTGAAGATCGCTGGCACGCCGTCGAGAAACTGGGCCTGGTACTTATCCGGCGGCGGCGCGAAGGGCGCTGCCCGTCGGATCGCGCGGACTACCGAATCGTCAAACGCCGGATCGTGCGAGCTCGAGGTTACCTTGACCGAATTCAGCGATCCATCCGGATTGATGCCAAAAGTTACCGTGGCCGTCAGATCGGGATCGCTCCCCCCGGCGAAGCTCCAGGCGTCCTTTATCCGTTTCTGCACCTCCTGATAGTAGAGCAGAAACCCCGCATCCTGTTGAATCCCAGCGCTGCCGCTGCCGGGACCAACGCCGTAGCCTTTACCCTCCCACGCGCGGTTCGCGACGACTGGACCGCCGCGCTCTGCCGCATCGATTCCTTTGGGGGTGGTTTCTTCGCGACTGGCCTTGGGCCGCCGGGACTCCTCTGCGAGGAGTTGGGCGCGCACCTTGGCAAGTTGTTGCCGGACGCTCGGCGTCGGCGCGGCCTTTGCCACGACCACCGGTGATGGCGTTGGCGGTGGCGCGGGCCGCCGACGCCTGGCGCGTCGCGGTGTTGGGGTCGTGGTCGGCGTCGGCGCGACGGTGATCGGATGCGCCTTGCGAGGCCGCGGTGTTGGCGCGATCGTCGCGCGCGGCGTCGGACGCGAAGTTGGGCGCGGACTCGGGGTTGCTCGCGGCGTTGGCGTCGGCGTCACATGGATAGTGTTCAATGCGATCGCCTCCTTATCGCGATCCTCGGGCGGCGGCGTCGCCGCGGCTTCCGGCGCCTGACTCGCGCGTGCGGCCGGCGCCGGCTTCTCGCTCTCGCTGAGGCGCGGCAGATGAGTCCCAAGATCGCCCGCCGGCATCGAATCGACAATCTTGACCGTGTAGGCTGCCGGCGGCTGAGGCGCCCGCCAGATGCGCGGAATTATCACCAGCATGAGCACGATCAGCGCCGCATGACCGAGCGCGGAAACTACCATCGCCAGCGTATAGCCGCGCCACGAGGGCCGGCCGGTGTTGCCGCGATCGTTCGGCGAGGCCATCAGCGGACGCCCGGCGCGGACCGACCAAAATCTCCCGCACCGTGAGAAGAATCAGCCGCCTTTGCCCGACGCGCTCGCGGCCTCATTCGGCATCTCCGTCACCATCCCCACATTTTCGATTCCCGCCGCCTTGATTGCCGCCATCATCTTGATCACTTCGCCATAAGGGACCTGGTCGTCGGCGCGAATAAAAATCTGCCGATCCGGCCGTTCGTGTCCGATCGCCATCAATTTCTCCGTCAGCGTTTCGACGCTCATCGGCGCGTCGTTCAGGTAGATCTGTCGCGCCCGCGTGATTGAGACGATGAACTGCTCGTCCTTGCCCGGCAGAGCGGCAGCTTTGACCCTCGGCAGGCTGACCTGCACGCCCTGCTGGATGATCGGCGCGGTCACCATGAAGATGATCAGCAGCACCAGCATGACGTCGACCAGCGGCGTCACGTTGATTTGCGAGACCAGCATCCCGCGCGGCCCAGACTCTGTCGCCACTATGGGTTCCTCGCCGGGCGGAGCGTCGAGTTTCTCACGACAGGAAGTGACGTTCCGCGATATTCAGGAATTCAGAAATGAAATTATCCATCTCGACCGCCAGTACGCGCACTCGCGTCGTCAGGAAATTGTAGAACATCTGCGCCGGGATCGCCGCGACGAGTCCGACCGCGGTCGTGATCAACGCCTCCGCGATACCCGGCGCGACCGCCTGAATATTCGACGTATGAGCCGCCGACAGCCCAATAAACGCTGTCATTATTCCCCATACCGTGCCGAACAACCCGATAAATGGCGAGGTCGACCCGGTCGTCGCCAGAAACGGAATCCCTTGCTCAAGCTTGGTCAGTTCGATATTCGACTGCCGCTTCATCGAGCGCGTGACGTTTTCGACCCCGCCCAGGTCGGTCGAGAAGCCGCTCTCTGCGCCGACCGCCTGACGCTTCGCCCGCGTGAGTTGGAGCAATTCCTGATAGCCCGCGCGGAACACCTGCGCGACCGGACTATTCCCCAGGCCCACGCTCGCCGTATGAATTGCCGCGAGATTTTTCGATTCCCAGAAGATCGCGATAAAGCGTTCGGATTGCCGGCGCGCCCGCGAAATCTGCACGAACTTATAGATGATAATGCCCCAGCTACCGACCGAAAAAGCCACCAGCGTCCACAGCACTACCTGGACCACTGGCCCGGTGCCGAAGACCAAATCCATAACGCCGAGGCCGCCCGCGCCGTTCATCCGCTCTTCCCGCCCCCAAGCATCATCCGCAAACTGCGATCATTATTTGCCCCACTCCCCGTAGAGTCAAATTTGTCCGAACTCGCATCGAGCAGAGAAGGTTCGAGCTGGCTAGCTGCTAAGGTTGTCTAACAACCGCTAAACGCAGTTGGCACGCAGACAGATTTTCCGCGCGGAAATCTGCGTCAATGACTTGGTACTGCAATTGCTGATCGCATCAAGATGGGTGCGGGTGCCTTGAAGTCGCGCCCATAGCTAGCACTTAAGCGAGTACGAGAATGGCCGCCGCCAGTGAATCCATCAACTTGAGCCAGACCGTGGATGCGGGCACGCCGCGTCTCGTCCGGGGCGGCCGCCGGCGTCATCTATCGACGTCTGAATATAGCTCTTTTCAGGAGTTGCGGGCTCAGTACCTTGCCCTGGATCGCTCTTCCGATCATCTTGACGCGCAGCACGTGGCCGACTTGATCGTTCGACGTGACAGCGCCGGGCTGCCGGTCAGTCATGACGATATCAACAGCCTCGAGACCGTGCTCGTCAGGCTTGAATCCGCGCCGCGCGTGCGCGAATGGTTTCGCGCGATGCGGCGGGTCTACTCTCAGGTTTCCGGCGTGCCGCTGAATTCCTTCACCGCCGACACCGTCGACGAGCCCAGCCTCCGCGCTGCCGCCGAGCAGATGCTCAGCGATCTGCACACGGTGATGACCAGTTGGAAGCGCAACCAGGAACTCTGCGCGCGGCTTTTTCGCACGATCCTGGAATCCACCGTTCTGCTGATCGCCAGCCTGATCATCCTTGGAGTCTTTTGCTGTCTGACCTCTGGAATGTACTACGATGGCAGCTTTAAGGGCTCGCTGTGGTGGAAAATTATCTGGACTATTCCCTATCTCCCGGCTTTGTTTTATTCGATGATGGCCGGCGCCGCCGGCGCTTTTCTCAGCAGCGTGCTCCGCGTGCAGAATCTGGCCGCACGGCAGCCGCTCCTGCTGCCTGCCAGTCAAGATCCGAGCTTGCTCAGCGCGGCACTCGCGCCGCTGTTTGGCGCCGCCGCCGGCTTCCTGATTTTCTCCTGTCTCGCCTGTCACCTGATTCCGCTGGAGCAGCAATTCTTGCCGGTGCTCACCATGCCCGATCCAGCGCGTTGGCATCCTTTCCACGGCGTTCTCGCGCTCGCCCCGGCCGACATCCTGAGCAGGCTCAAAATCCTGCTGGCCGGACTGGCGGGCGGTTTCTCCGAACGTCTGTTCCCGGACGTGATGGATTGGATGGCGAAGGGCATCGTGCCGATAAAGCAAGCATCGAAGAACTGACTTGACCTGCTGCGCGCCAGACGGAAAATAGATTCGACGCGAAGCGCTGAACTCATCACTGGACTAGGAATTAACGAGCGCCGATATATCAATCCGGCTAACTGAGAGATCTGAGATCGAAAATCGAATGACCAGGCACCTATGGTTTCTGCTGCTTGCAGTGCTAGGCGTGAGTGGATGCGGACTCACCGCTAACCAGCGCGCCGCCACCACTAAATTCGCCGACGCGGCGACGGCCTTCGGCGACGCGTCTGCGAACGAACTCACGAAGATGCGAGATCAGACCGTCGCGATGAACTTGGCGCTCTACCGGATTCCAGATCCTCCTTCGACGAAGGCCAATCCGAATGAGAGCGCTGCCGTCGCTTACATAGAACACTGCAAAAAGGTCGGTCACGCGGTGGTCAGCGCAGGCGCGACGGAAAAGCCTTGTGAATACGACAATCTGGCTGCCGATTTTTCCGGTGACTGGTTCGAGACCTTTCTTTCGGGTCCGCAGGTGATGAAAGCCTACGGCGCTGCTCTTAGCGGGATTATGAACGCCGACAGCAAGGACGACATCAAGAAATCTTCAGACGATCTTGCCGCGGCGTTACAGGCAATCCCAGGCTCTCCCGCGGCCAATGCGAGCGCGGACGCGATTAGCGACCTTGCTCAGCAACTGACGGAATTAATCCTCGATAACATGAAAGCCCACGCGATTCACGCCGTTGTCGAAAGCACCAAAAATACCGTCCCGATTATTTGCAAAACGGTAGGTGACAATTTCTCACTCGAGCGCGATGGCTTCGCGTTTCGCTTCAGAAATACTGCTGCCCAACTGGCGATAGCCTCAGGCCAGGCGATCAATGCGAATCCGCGCGATCGGCTCGCACGCTCGGATAGTCTGAGCGGCTACCTTCTCGCCCGGCAGAACCTCGAGGAAGTTGATACGGCATTTCCGGAAATTCAGAAAAGCGCTGCCGCCTGTGTCGCGGCGAATACAGCTTTGGTGAACGCACTTCAGAATACTACTTTTAACCGGCATGACATCGAAGAGTTTTACGCCGCAGCGCTGACGGCAGCCTCGAACGTCGGAAGTCTGAAGTCGCACACCTCGCAAAATTAATCAGAGGAGCCGCTCCGTGCCGAATCTATCCGACCACGATATCCTCGTTGCTCTGATCAATCAGACATGGAAGCTCTATCAGCAGGCGCGAAATCCAACCCAACAAGCTCAACTGGGCAAACAGTTTAATGACCTGACGGTAAGACTCGGCGCGCTGGCCGACTCTGTCCTCGACCAGACGCAACAGGAATACAAAGACGCCGTAGCCTGCGTACAAACAGCGACTCAGACGGTCACGCAGGCGCAGGCCGACGAAGCCAAAGTCGTCGCGGCCATCGACCAGATTGCCCAGGTAATTTCCGCCCTGGGGAAATTGGCGGCGATGGCCGCCGCTTAACGGCCGAGAGGCGCTGATGTGGTCCGCGCCGTTCAACTAGTTAAAAGCTCATTGTCATATTTGAGCGCCGTGCCTGTCCGAGCGGATTAGGATCCGGGCTCTGCATCGAACGTTGGGGCTCACCTTTTTGCTGGTAGCGCAATTACTGGAGTGAAGAATCGACGGAAAATCAAGGCGACGCTCTGGCATCTCAATTGCTCGCATCATCATTTTCCAGGATTCCTTTAAACCAACAGGAGGTGTGAGATGCCTGATCGACAAACTTTACGGCGAGCACGCAAGGACGCCCGCGAGGGGAAAGCGCCGTCAACCCAAGCGGGTGAGTTCGTCCGCGAAGAAATTGAGCATGTCCGCGAGGGGAAGCACGGAGCTAAATCCGCCAAGCAGGCAATTGCGATCGGCTTGTCCAAGGCTCGGCGCGCCGGAATCAAATTACCCCCGCCGGCCACTCGTAACTCATCGCCGCAAACCCGAAGAAAGGCAAAACTTGATTCTCAAGCGTCATCTAAATTGCAGAAACCCGCACCGAAGCGCGCGCACGCCAGTACTGCAACTCTAAAAAAGGAATCAAGGACGGCGCTCTCGTCGGCCAAAATCTCAATCCATGGACGGCAAGCAGCCGCGGATCGCACCAGCAACGATCGATCAGTGGCAGCTAAAAAGGCGGCAAAAACCCGCGCTGAGCGCCGCTAAACGTCACTGGAGCGTCGGCCGAATAAACTTAGCGGCCGGCGCTCAACTAACGGCCTGCTGCCTGCGTTATAATCGACCCGTAACCAGCATCACGATCAGGACAATCAGGATGATTCCGCCGATACCTATTCCGCCGCCGAGGCCATAAGCATAATAGCCGCCTCCACCGCCGAAAATCAGAAGTAGAATCAGGATGATAAGTATTGGCGACATGGCCGACCTCCTCGCGTTGTGAATGTCCTCGATGGGTGCTGTCCAAAGCTTAGATCGAGCGAAAAGAATCCCCAGCTACAGTACTCGACGAATGATAAACCAGATAATTAAGACAGAAACTGGCACTCCCAATAACCACGCGATTCCATAGCCCATATAAGTATACCTTTTGGTTGCGTCTTGCTGCCGCTTACGGGAGCAATGATCGCGCCCAAGCCAGCGAGTCGCACAACCCTTTCAATTACTGGCGATTGAACAAAATCGCGCCATATTGTGGCTGTGCAAAAAGCGCGCGCCGGAAAATCTTACCGGGCCGCCGCGACGACGAATCAGGAGGATTTGCCACCGCCGAATCCCGTCGCCACGGTAATCGTGCACTGCCCGTCGAGTTTTGCTAACCTCGGCCCATCCAGCCGCCCGGAGGAGGTTCAACTTGCGCGTCGTCCTGATTGGCCAGGCCACTTTTGCCGAGAAGGCCCTCGCAGTGCTGCAGGCCCGCGGCCACGAGATTGTCCACCTCTTCGCGCCGCCGGATGTTGCCGGCGCGCGCCCGGACCCGCTCAAAGCCAAGGCCGTGGAACTTGGCCTGCCCTTCAGCCAGCCTGCGTCGTTCAAGGGGGAGGCCGCGTTCGAGCACTTCAAGGCGCTCAACGCCGATCTCTGCGTGATGGCCTTTGTCACGATTATCGTGCCAGAGCGCATCCTGTTCGCGCCGCGCTTGAAGACCATCTGTTTCCATCCCTCGCTCCTGCCGCGTCATCGCGGCGGCAGCGCGATCAACTGGACGCTGATTCAGGGTGACGTCGAGAGCGGCATCTCATGGTTCTGGCCCGATCGTGGAATCGATACCGGACCACTCCTGCTCCAGCGCCGCGTTCCGATCGGCCCCAACGACACCACCGGCTCGCTCTACTTCAACACGCTCTTTCCGCTCGGCATCGAGACCCTCGATGAAGCGCTGAGACTGGTCGAGGCGGGTGATCCACCGCGCATCGAACAGGATGAAAGCCGCGCCACTTACGAATCACTCTGCCGCGACGAGCATGCCCGCATCGATTTTTCGCGACCGGCGCGCGAAGTCCATAACTTGATTCGCGGATGTGATCCGCAGCCCGCCGCCTACGCCCTGATCGCCGGCCAGCCGCTTCATCTATATGACGCGGTTCTCGAAGCCGAGCGTGCCGGAGCCGCGGCTGCCGGCACGATCCTCGATCTTGACGCCGACGGACTTCGTGTCGCCCTCAACGGCGCGACGCTGGTCGTCCGCCGCGTCCGCCTCGAGCCGAGTCCCAAAAAGATTGCGCCCAGCGAGCTCGCCGCCTCCGTCCTGCGCCCCGGACAACGCCTCGAATGAGTCTGGCGGCTGACGCTTCATAAAAATCAGCGATGGAGCCTGAGGGTACCGCCGCCGCGCTTGCGCAATCCGTACCAGCCGCGCCCGCCGAAGTTTCCCACAAGTGGATCATTGCCATCTCGGTGATCCTCTGCACCGCGCTCGAAGTTCTCGACAGCTCAATCGTCAACGTCGCACTGCCGCACATGCAGGGCAGTTTTTCCGCCACCATCGACGAAGTCACCTGGGTCGTCACCACTTATCTGGTTGCCGCCGGCATCATGATTCCGACGACCGGATGGATCGCAGGACAGTTCGGCCGCAAACGCTACTTCATCATCTCGATCACGGCCTTCGTCATCTCCTCGGCGATGTGTGGCGCGGCGCAGTCGCTCAACCAGATGGTCGCCTTCCGCTTCCTGCAGGGGATCGCCGGCGCGGCCCTGCAACCGCTCTCCCAGGCCATCCTGATGGAGACCTTTCCGCCCAACGAGCAGACGCTGGCGATGGCGGTGTGGGGCCTCGGGCTGATGGTCGCGCCAATCATGGGTCCGACGGTCGGCGGCTACATCACGGACAATTTTAACTGGCGCTGGAATTTTTATATCAACGTGCCGATCGGCATCGCGGCGGCCTTCATGGTTTCGACCTTCGTCCATGACCCCGGTTATCTGCGCCAACTCAAAGGCAAGGGGCGCGCCGATTGGCTTGGCATAGTCTGCCTGGTGCTCGCGCTGGGCCTCGGCGAGATCGTGATGGATCGCGGCGAACGCGCCGACTGGTTCGCCACCGCCTGGGTCTGGTATTTCAGCCTGATCGCCGGCAGCGCCTTCCTGATTTTCATCTACCACGAATGGGTTACCCCCGAACCGATCGTGCAGGTGCGCATTCTCAAAAATCGCAACTTCACCGTCCCGACCGTCCTGCTGATCCTGCTCACCTTCACCGCCTACGGCGTGCAGATTCTCAACCCGGTCTTTCTGCAGGACCTGCTCGGCTACACCGCGTGGAAGGCCGGCCTCGCGATGGCGCCGCGCGGCCTCGGCGTTATGGCCGCGATGTTTCTGCTCGGCGGGATCGCGCGCCGCGGCTACGACACCCGTCCGCTGGTCGCCTTCGGCTTCTTCCTCATGGGCGTCTCCACCTGGATGCTCGGCGATCTCGACCTCAGCATGGCGATGGGCAATTTCATCCGGCCCACGCTGATCCAGGGGGTCGGCATGGGGCTGGTCTTCCCCAATCTCTCGGCCGCGGCGCTCGGCTCCATCTCGCGCGAGCAGATGGGCTACGCCGCCAGCCTCTATTCAATGACCCGCAATATCGGCGGTTCTATCGGCACTTCCGTATTAACCACCTTGCTGGTGCGCAAGGAGCAGATTCAGCAGAGCCTCCTGGTCGATCACATCACCGCCTTCGACGCCTGGCGCCTCGGTATGACCCCGCCGAGCGGTGCCCGCCACTTCAACTACTTGAACGAACTCGTTACCGGACAGAAACAGGGCCTGCAGATGCTCTACGGCAGCGTCCAGAGTCAGGCGACGATGCTCTCGCTGAACAACATTTACCATTCGCTCAGCGTCGTAATGATCTTCGCGATTGCGCTCTGTCTTCTGCTGCCGCGCGCCAAAGGCCGCCCCCCCGCCGGCGCCCATTAAAGCGGTCCCTGCTGTGACGCCCGACACCGACGAGCCGAATGCGCAACCATCAGCGGAGCCGTCGGTCCCCAAGCCCCGCGCTGACCACCAGCCTGCGGGCTCAGCCCCAAAGCCCCACCCCGACAGCCGCGCCGAAAGAGCAAAAAACTGGGCCGACGCGGCCTATGCCCTGGTCAAAACCATCCTTTTATTTCTCGCCGGCGCCGCCCTCATCATCGTTTCGACGGTCGCCGTCTGGCGCGACCTGCGTCATCGACGGATCACCGTCGCGATCGATCCGCAAGCCGAAAAGCTCCTGCTTGATCACGCCATCGAATTCGATCTGCCCTCGGTGCTGGTGGATGACGTCAACGCCAAGATCACCGGGGTTAACGAAATCGTGAAGTCGCAGGCCTTCGAGAACGTGCTCGGCACGAACACGCCCGACGCGGTTTCCTTCAAGCCGTTCGGCCTCGACATCTCTACCGGCGACATCACCGGGCTGGTGCGAAACATTCTGGGGATTCCGCCGGAATTCGTCGTGCAGATCGGCATTAGCTGTTCGCCGGCGCCGTGCGCCGCCGCGGCGACGCCCTCTGCGCCGCGCGAATCCTTGACCCTGTTCGTCAAGTCGCAAGGCCCGACGAATACTCAGTCGCTCTCGTATCCACTCCCAAGCGCCGGCGCCGGCCTGCGGCGCGGTCTGCGCGAGGCGCTCGAACAGACCTCGAAAACGGTGCTCCTGCAGGCCGACCCGCTGCTCGCCAGTGATTTCTTTCTGAATGAACCACTGTGGACCATCTTCTTCGATAAGGCTGTTTTAGACGAGAGCCGCGCGGCGGCCGCGGTCTTCGGTCCTCATCCCAATACCCCGGACAGCAATTGCCTGGGCGAAGTTATTTTCGATGGTTCAGCGTTTCAGCGCGGCGATCCGCAAGCTATGCCCGACCTCGAGCGCATGGACGCGCGAAGCGGCCTCAGCAACACCTGCCGGATGCTCGTGCAGACCAACCTCGCGTTGTTCAACGTCGATACCGCGCGCTGCACACCGCCGGAGCGGCGCGCCGCGGGTTTTCGCGCGGCCAATGCCGCACTGAATAGCCTGAAAGATATTCCCCGCCGCGCGATGTCCGATCAGGAACATTTGCGGATTGTCTCGATCGGCTTGCAAAGCGACATCATCCAGGCTTTCAGCAGCCTGATGGACGACGACTCGCGCGACTTCCTCTGCTGGCATCCGGCGACTACGTCTCAGGCTAACGTCCAGCCCATCGATTACACCCGAATAGTCCGTCTGATCGATCGGATCCCGCAACGTCTGCCCCCCGAAAAAGATCACCTCCCGATTCATAATGTGGTCTACGTGCTTTCCTGGATTCACGGGGTTACGGCAGCTCACAGTGACCTGCCGAGCCGGTACCTGGTCTCTCGGCAAATGGTGCGACTTATCCAGTTATACCTGCCTACCGATCAGCATCCGCGCCAACTCTTCCTCGCCGAGGGCCGCGCCTGGACGGACATGGCGGCTGCCGCTCTCCGCGCCCAGGCACTCCCCGACGGTCAGCAGAGACAGTTTTTGCAGGCGATTGGATGGTCGCCGGGTCGCGCAATTGCACCGACATTAAGATATATTTTCCAGTCTTCACTCGATTCTGCGGTTGTCGCCTTCGAAAACGCCGCCGCGACTTCGCCGATGCCGCCGCCCCTGGAACCAGCTTCCGCGATGGAGCCGCAGGTTATGCTGGGCGACGCTTTCTATGCTGCCGGCAATGAGCCGCAAGCCAAAAATGCCTACGCCGACGCGATCCGCCAATTTGCGCAAGAAGACGAACCGCCCGACGAGCTCCTGTGGCTCGCGAAGGCCGCGGCGCGCTGGGCCGCGATTCTTTCCCACGAAGGCAACTGCAAAACCAGCTCACCGCGCATCGCCGACTGGGACAACGTCTGGATTCCGCTCGGGGCTGCTCCGGACCACGACCTCTGTCGGTTCGCGCAGCCGGGGTCGCCGCCGTCGGCGGAGTTGGACAAATTCGGCGTTATGGGCTTGGTCTATCCGCTGATTGCGGAATCGGTGCGCCAGTGCGCTAACCCGGATCAAGCTGCGACCGGCAATCTATCGACTGTTTCCGACCGCATGAAGCTACTCGATTGTTTGCACACCACCGGTCCCGAAGCCTACGTCGGGGCGCCCCCGCAACTCACCGCGATGTCGAGTGAAGACGCCGATCACAAGATCGCGAACTTCCTCAGTCCCGCGCCGGCGCACTAGCGCAGCGGCGCAAGGCGCGCGGCGCAAGTTACTCGTGAGTATTCCCCTCGTAGAAGCAGTCCGCCGAGCAGTTGCCCGCGACGCCGGTGACCTCGCTCGGACACCACTGAGTAATCGCCCCCTCGCAGCTTGCCAGCGAGCCATACCCGCTCGATTTTACGACGCCGCCGGAATCCGGATAGAACAAATACACATAGTCATCATGCAGTTTGCCGCTGTCGAAACCGCAGTCCGTCGAGCACGCGCCGCCCGCGCCGGCGATCCATTGCTGGCATCCGCCGAGCCAGTCGCGGCACCCATACTGACTGTTGTAATCGCCGAGCTTGATCGGTGTCCCACCGAAATTCGAGGTCACCAGAAAAAACCATCCAAACAGCGCCGCTCGCGCCATCACTTGGTACTTCATCGATACCCCCACAGGTTCCTCGATGACAGCAAAAGCCGCGCCGCAACGGTACGAATAACCTGCTGCCCTCCCACTTCGCCACGGCTGCTCTATCGCGAACCGAGCTGAGCCGCGCTCGCGCAGCGCCTCAGCAGGAATACGCCATCTCAATTTGGAGATGTTTCAGTCCAGCCCCGAAAATGTCCGATTTTCAGGTACGCCAACTCTCGTGAGTCCGCCATGGAGGCGAGAGAGAGTTGTGTCTTTGCTTTGGCCAAACTCCGCGACCGGAGTGTCACCCACGCCGCACTACTGCGACGGACTGATTGGCGCCGGCGTCGGCGTTGCATTACTGCCGCCGCCATTACCGAATCCGCCGGCGCCGGCGACCCCGCCGATCACTCCCCCGGTGACGCCCGCGACCGCGACTCCGCCGACGATCACGGCGCTGCTGATTCCGCCTGCGGCCGCTCCTGCGCTGGCGCCACCGGCGCCACCCGCGCTGCCCGCCGCCCCCGCACTCGTGCCGATCGCGACGCCTGCCGTTGGCGCCAGAACGCACGGGACCGAGTCCTTAAGCCCGCGCGTCAGGCGCACCTCCGACTTGTTTGAGCTGGTCGGATTCGACACCGCGACTGAACCCTCGAAAACCGCGATGTCCGTAAACTGGAGACAGCCCGGATTCTCCTTGCGCGGTGTGCCTGTGGTGTATTCGGTATCGTAATTGGTGCCGCGCGCCGCGGCGACCGCGTTCGGCGTATGTACTTCATAGTTGGGCGCGTTGCCGGGTGCGAAGCGCACCAGCGAGTGCAGTAGCCCCCCGAGCAGATCGACGCTCGTTTGGGCGCGCTGGCCGCTCGCGTTCAGCCGATTCGCTATTATCATCAGAGTGCTCGACTCAGCCAGTTCGAGCTGCGTGCCGTCATCGAGCGTGATCGTCACCTGGCTGCCCGGCGCCGTCGTCACCTGATCGCCTACCTGCACTGGCGTCCCGTAGAGCGCCGCGAACTGATTGCTGCCGCGCGAAATCGCGACTTTGCCCTGGATTGCCGTGACCGACCCGGCGGCCGACGCCGTCGCAGGTTTCGCCGCTTGTGCCCGCGCGACTCCCGTCATGAGCTGAAATGACCAGGCGAGTAGTAGTAGCCACACGCTCAGCAGCGCGCTTCCGCCAACAGATCGTCGCCAAAAAACCGTGCTCCTCACTTTTTAATGTATACGCGAGCGAAGAGGCACATCACTGGCCGCGTCAGCTCCTTATTGCTTAGTAACTATTGTTCCTGCTGTTTTGCTGTAAGGCTAGCCTGATTGTGCGGTATCAACCGAACGATTTCAGCCCGACTCTAGCCCAAAGCGCCATCCGCGACTAACCCGGCAATCCGATCCTCGCTATAGCCGAGGATCTGTTCAAGTACGTACTGATTATGCTGACCCAGGGTCGGCGCGTTGCGCGCGATTTGCGCGGGCGTCCGCGACAGCTTGAAGCGCGAGTTCTCAACCCACGCGTGCTCCGCAGTCGCGTGCGGCGGATCGACGAAATGCCCGCGATGAGCCAGTTGCGGATCGATCGCGAGGTCGGCGGCGTTCTGCACTGTATGAGCCGGCACGCCGGCCTCCTGCAAGCGCCGCTCGAGCGTTTCCGCCGTATAATTGCGCGTCCACTCGCCGATCATCATGTCCAGCACAACGCGATTCTGCCGCCGTTCGGCCAGAGTGCGAAAACGCCCATCCGCTTGCAGCTCGGTCCTGCCGATTTCTTCGCGCAGCGCCCGCCAATGAGCCTCGCTGCGGCATGCGATCGCGATCCAGCGATCCTCCCCAGCGGCCGGATAGACCCCGTGCGGCGCGTGATAGAGATCCTCGTTCCCGACCGGCGGATAGCTGTGGCCGTTCGCCGCATTATCGATGATCGGAACTGCCAGAAACTGCAAGGCCGACTCCGCCTGCGCCTGATCGATATATTGACCTTCCCCCGTCCGCCGTCGATGAATCAGCGCAGCCATCACGGCGGCCAGCCCGAAGCGCGGCGCGATGTAATCCGTATACGCGCTGAACGGTCCCGACGGCGTGCGATCCGGCCAGCCCACCAGATTATAGAAGCCGCACATCGCCGCCGCCAGATTGCCGAAGCCGGCAAAGCGCGCCAGCGGCCCGCTCTGCCCCATCAGGCAGCTACTCAGCATGATGATGTCGGGCTTGATGGCGCGGAGCGATTCGTAGTCCAGCCCCCACGCCCGCATCGCCTTGGGCGAAAAGGCCTCGGCCACGATATCTGCCCAGCGCACCAGATCGAGCACGATCGTCCGCGCCTCCGGTTTGCTCATGTCCAGCGTCATCCCGTACTTGCCCGCGTTGTTGTTCCACCACAGCGCCGAGCTCTCGGGCGCGACCAGGTCGCGCTGGAAGGGGCCCACCGTGCGGATTGGATCGGTGCGCGTGGTCGCTTCGATCCGCACCACGGTCGCGCCGTAGTCGGCCATGCTGCGCGTGATTCCGGGCCCAGCCAGCACCCACATGAAGTCGAGCACTTTCACGCCCGCCAGCGCCTGCGCACCCATTAAATCACTCCTTGTTGCGCGAGCGCGGCCAATTCGGCATCGCTCAATCCCAGTTCGCCGCCGAGGATTTCGCGGTTATGCTCGCCGACCGTCGGTGGCCGCCGCCGGATGCTCATCGGGGTTGCGCTGAAGCGCGCGAAAGCGCCCGGGTATGTGAGCCGGCGGCCGTCGGGATGCGCCACCGTCTGCCAGAACTGGCGCGCCGCAAATTGCGGATTCTCGCGCAGGTCCTCGATCGTGGCGATCGGTGCAATCAACAGATTGTTGGCGCGCGCGATTTCAAACAGTTCGGCCTTGCTCCGCCCCTGCAGAAACTCCGCAATCACCGCCTTCGCCTGCTCGTAATTGGCCAGTGGCTCTTCGCCCGACATCAGCTTGGCGCCGTAGCCGATCCAGTCGGTATTTTTCATCGTTTCGTCGCAGGCGCCCTGCGCGAAGATGTAATCGACGAGCCGGCGCGTGAAGACCCCGATCGCGCTGCCGAACAGGAACACGCACGACACCAGGCCGTCCTTGCACGACCAGACCAACGGCACGCGCAGCCCCCCGAGCTTCGCGCCGCCCGCCATCCGCTGCGTCTCGGCGCTCTCCACCAGCGCCGCCAGCGCCGTCGATTGGCCGGCCAGCCCGATACTTTCCTGCGCCGCCACGTCGACCAATTGCCCGCGGCCCGAAGCCAGCCGCTCGTAATACGCTATCAGCGCGGCCCCGGCGGCGTCCGCGGCGGCATGATGATAGGCCTGCGGCACGCTCATCCGAATCGGGGCGCGGTCCTCGTCGCCGTAAAGAATCAGCACGCCGGCGGCCGCCATCAGGATCAAATCGCTGTCGGCCCAGCCCGCCTTCGGCCCGTCCTGACCGAACGGCGTGATCGCGACGTAGACCAGCGCCGGATTCGCCGCGCTCAGCGCCGCGTAATCCAGCCCCGCTGCGGCCATCCGGCCCGGCTCTTCCGACTCGATCAAAATGTCAGCTTTGGCTACAAGCTGTTTCAGTAGGCCGCGCCCGGCGGCGCTCTCGAGATTGAGCGTGATCGCCCGCTTGTTACGATTAAACGCCAGCCAGTAGATCGAGTTGTCCGCGCCCGGGCGCTCGTCCAGCCACGGCGGCAGTTGCCGCACCGGCGACCCGCCCACCGGCTCGATCTTGATCACGTCGGCGCCCAGGTCCCCGAGCATCTGCCCGCAGAGCAGGCCCCGCTCCGTGCTCAGATCGAGCACGCGCATCCCGCGCAGCACTTAGTCCACCCGCTGATCGAGTTGCAGAATAATCCCGTCCGGATCCTCGAACAGGCAGGTCAGGTATTGCTTGCCGGGCGCGTCACCATAACCGGCCGAATCGACCGCGCTCGGCGCCACCAGAATCTTGACCCCGGCGGCGGCGAGCCGCGCGTGAATCGCCCGCAGATCGTCCACCCACCACGCGAAGTGCGAAATCCCGACCTGGTCGAGCTTGATCGCCTCACCCGGCGTCCCGTCCGGCCGCTCCGACAGCACCACAAATCCGCCGTCGGCCCCCTTGCCGTAATGCAGATGGACGGCGCGGCGCTGCCCCTTCTCCGGATTGGCGTACAGCCGCGGCATCCCGCCGATCGGCTGAGTGCGATCGTACCTGACTTCGAGCCCGAGCAGGTCGCGATAAAACTTCAGCGACCGTTCCATCTCGCGCACCCCAATCGCGACGTGTGATACCCCGTTCATCGCCTGTCTCCCGCGCTGATATGCGCCGCCGCAACGCGGCCATGACCCCGCGCGATTAGACTCCCCTTCGCGCCCTCTTGGCAAACCCGCCGCGCTGCCGCACGAACGGGCGCCAAGCCGCTCATGCGATGATCTTCGGCACTCCGATCGAATTCTGAACGTCCGGTGTGACTCGCGGACCTCACGCGCGAGCAGTTTGAGCGACTCTCAAGGACGCGATGCTTGGTTACGGCGTCCCCGTGCCCTCCAGCTTGATGTGCACCGTGCTGTGATTCACCGCATTCGACACAATGGCGTCTGCGTGAAGCGTCCGCCTGGTCGAGGTCGGGGTGAACATCATCGTAATTGTGGCTTCAGTATTGGGCGCGAGGTTGAAATTCCCCGGCCCGCTGAGACTGAATCCCCGTGGCGGACTCTTCATGGCGCCGATTAACTGCTCAGTGCCGGTGTTCCGCACTCGTACCTTGGCGATGGAAGTGCTTCCGACCTCCGTGTCCGGAAACACGACGTTCCTGGGGCTCACGATGATCTGCGGACCCGAGATGTTGGAGATTTCGAACACTGTCCCGGCGTAGTCCCCGCCTTCTGAAGTCGTGCCGTAAAGATTGCCACTCCCATCCATGATCAGGCCGGCAAAGGGCAAAATGCCGTCACTGGCGCCGTTGCCGAAGTTCCAGAGGATTGACTCGGTCCAATTGCCGCCTTTGCGCGTCAGCTTGAACGTCGTCCCATCCCCGGAACGCCTGGCCATGCCGCCGAAGGCCCCGCCCTCGTAGGTCGTGCCGTAGAGATTGCCACTCGGATCCATGATCAGACCGTCATAGGGGATTTGGCCATCAGCCTCGCGGCCAAAGCTCCATAGAATGGACTCGGTCCAATTGCCCCCGCTGCTTGAGGGCGGGCTCAGCTCGAACGCTGTCCCTCCGAAATCGTTGATCCCGTTGTCGTAGGGTCCCCCGACGTTGGTCGTGCCGTAGAGGTTGCCGCTCGCATCCATGATCGGGCCGCCAAGAGGGTGTTGGCCGTCGGCGCCATTGCCGAAGCTCCAGAGGATTGACGCGCTCCAATTGCCTTTGCCGCCGGTCGAGTGCGGCGTCAACATGAACGCCGTCCCTAAGCCGTAGGCCCCGCCGTTGTCCGTCGTGCCGTAGAGGTTGCCGCTCGCCTCCAGGATTAAACCGGCGTAGGGGTTTTTGCCATCGGCGCCGTTGCCGAAGTTCCAGAGGATCGACTCGGTCCAATTCCCCCGGTTAGCTGAGGGCGGTGTCAGCTTGAATACCGTACCCGGGCCGTACACGCCACCTTCGTAGGTCGTGCCGTAGAGATTGCCGCTCCCGTCCATGATCAGACCAGCATAGGGGTTATAGCCGTCAGCACCGCGGCCAAAGTTCCAAAGGATTGACTCGGTCCAATTTCCGCCTACCGTAGAGGGCGGTGTCAGCTTAAATACCGTCCCCGCGTCATAAGCGCCGCCCCCGAAGGTCGTGCCGTAAAGATTGCCGCTACCATCCATCAGCACGGCGGCAAAAGGGCCTGCGCCGTCCGGAACGTTGCCAAAGCTCCAGAGGATGGACTCGGTCCAATCGCCACCCAAAACGGCGGGAGGAGTCACCTCAAACACCGTCCCAGCAGCTTGTGTACCGCCGCCCAACGTCGTGCTGTAGAGGTTGCCGCTCGCATCCATGATCAGTCCGGCACTGGGTAAAATGCCGTCGGCGCCATTGCGAAAGCTCCAGAGGATCCGTTCACTCGCGCCGGATGCCTGACCGCGGGCGATCACGTTCACGCTCGCGAGCATGAGGAGGGCGAGAATCGCGCATACAAAACGCGACTTTGATAAGCGCATCGTCAATCTCCATTGATTAAGGCCTGCATCACTCCCCTGTGAACCGAAGGGGCCGCCCTCGACAATTATAGCCAGAATTTGGCGGGGTCGATGCTAATTGAGCGATCGCGCGGGGGTGAATCAATTTGCTGGCGACGACGGATGGGCTTATAGCTCCACCATCGCGTCGCCCGCAGCCGCGCTCGAGGCGCTCGCAGACATGCTGCGGAGCTCATTCGATCGGACGCGAATTTGCGCGGCACCGTTCAATTTCGTCACCCGCCGCATTACATTAGTGTCGTGTTGCGCAATACCCGTAACCGCAAAGCAGGCCCTGATGTCATTCTGAGCCAAGTCTGCGTGGCGCGGCCGACGGCAGAAGTCCGCAAGCTGCGTCAAGAGTCTTGATCGCGCGCAACGAGAGGTTAATCCCGATGGGTTTCTTTGAGGCGATCGAAGCCTGCCTCACCAACTACGCTGTCTTTAAGGGGCGCGCGCCGCGCTCGGAATACTGGTGGTTCGTGATTTTCGGAATAGTCGTCAACACCGTCGCGCGCTTGATCCCAGTGCTGGCCGTCATCGTCGGTCTCGGCCTGATCCTGCCGAATCTCGCCGTCCATGTGCGCCGCCTTCACGACATCGATCGCTCAGGATGGTACCTGCTCCTGCCGTCGCCCGCGGCCTCGCTCACGCTGATTTTTCTCGCGATGACCTATTCTACTGGCCAGCCTGTTTTCGGCGGGCTCTGGATCATTTTTGCCTTAATCACTGCGGGATGTTACCTCATCCTCCTGATATGGTGCTGTCTGCGCGGCACCGTCGGACCCAACCGCTTCGGCCCCGACCCCTTCGCCTTTGATCCGCTGACGCCCCGGGTTTAATCATAAACTACTCGAAGTTGCCTCGATTCAACTCGCGCGATCGCCCGGCCCCGCGCGGTGTCCCAGTCTGGGTCACTTCGAGGAGCTTTGCCGTCGATATGTTCGAGCGGGCAACTCCTGAACTTCGCCCCGCTTCAAAAACGCAACCCGCATCACGTTTGCTCCACACTCCCTGGGATGCTGCGACGCGAAGCCTTTGCCCACCATCTCGTCACGACGACATCTGGCCGTTTTGGCCGGATGGCGTATCGGCTCGATGACTATTTCAGCGCGCAGACCCGCGCCGCCGGACCGGACGAAGGCCGTCGCGCGCGCGTCCTGATTACGATACGAGTTGTGGGCCGTGCCGCCGCCTTCGGCGCGCTCTTCACGATTTTAGTCTGGGAGGTTGAAGGCCCGAGACCGACCGCGGCTGGCCCTGGTTCTCCTGATCTTCCTGATCCTCACCAATCCCTTTCTGCTGCGGCACACAAAATCGTCGCACGCGCCGAGCGTGATGCTCTGTCTCGAAATCCTCAGCGGCCTCAACTACATCGCCTATCAGAACGGCGGCTACTGTATAGCTACTCTGGCCTGGCAAGTGCCCTTCCCGCTGATGGCGGCTTTCCTCGTCGGCGCCAACTTCGGATTCATCTGCGCCGGCTACATCGCCGCCGAGATTGTCACCTTTTACTACATGACGAGTTTCGGCGACCCCTTTCCCGAGCCCCTTTCGCAAGCCTGGGTCGTCTGGTTCTCGAGGCGGCCCTGTCTACTGCGGTACTATTCATCGCGCTCCTCGGATGGATTTACGAATACTCACGCCATCAGCTCACGCAAAGCTTGCATGAAGCAAAGGAGCGCGCCGAGGCCGCCAATCTGGCCAAGAGTGAGTTTCTGGCCAATATATCCCACGAATTGCGTACACCCCTGCAGGGCATTCTGAGTTTCGCCGGCTTCGGTATGCGCCGGAGCGGTCGCGTCAAACCCGAGAAGCTGCGCGAATACTTCGACCGCGTCGATCGGAGCGGCCGCATTTTGCTGGCCCTGCTCAACGATCTGCTGGATTTGTCCAAGCTCGAGTCCGGCAAGATGAACTTCAACTTCGAGTTGGCCGATCTGAACCTGCTGCTCGCGCAGGTCGTCGATGAGTTTATCTCCCTCACCTCGGAGCGCCATCTCACTATTCAGTATGCCGCTCCCGCCGCGCGATGGCACACCCCACCGCTCAAATCGCAGTAGGTGAATTATGAATCAGAGCCGAATACTCATTGTCGACGATAATCCAGTCAACGTCGCCATCCTCGAAGAGATACTCAGTGAGGACTATAACCTCGCCACCGCGGCTTGTGGCAACGATGCCCTCGAGCTCGCCACTGAGTTTCATCCCGGCCTGGTCCTGATGGATTATCATGATGCCCGGTCTCAATGGCTATGATACCTGCCGCCGGATGCGCGCCGATCGCACGCGGCGTCATGCCAAGATCATCATGGTCTCGGCCAAAGCGATGCTCTCCGAACGGCTGCAAGGTTACGAGGCCGGCGCCGACGATTACATTACCAAGCCGTTTGACGAAGACGAGTTGATTGCCAAAGTCCGAACCTTCTTACGGCTGACCTCGCTCGAAGAGGTCGACCAGCTCAAGACTGACGTTTTACGCCTGCTCAACCATGAAACGCGGACGCCGCTCAGCCATATCATTCCGGTGATCGAGATGATTTTGGAGGACGACGCGATGGACCCGCATGAGCGTAAGGCGTGGCTGATCCGCGTGCGCGACGCTGCCGGCCGTCTCGGCCAACTGTTCGATAAGGTCATCCGGTTGACCGCCATGAAGAGCGGCACCTGGACTTTCAATTTCGCGCCTGCCGACCTCTCCGCGGTCGTCCGCGAGGTCCTCACCGAGGCGAGTGTGCGCGCCGCCGAGCGCGAAATCGTTATCACCCAAACGCTGTCACAGAGCGCGCCGGCGAGCCTCGACAGCACGCAAATCAAGTGCGTCATCGCCGCGCTGATCGATAACGCTATACGCTTCAGTCCACCGGGGACCGCGGTCACGGTGGCCGTCTCGCATGACGAAGGCGTCGTGCGCCCTGACTATCGCCGACCAGGGTCAAGGCGTCGCCGCCGCACACCTGCCGCGCATCTTCGACGAGTTCACTGATCCAGATTCCGCCCATCATTAGCGAAAGGCCAGGGGCTGAGCCTCGCCCTCGCGCGGCAAATCGCCCTCGCCCACGATGGCGAAATTGCGGTCGAGAATGCCGCTCCACGCGGCGCCATCTTCACCCTGACCCTCCCAGCCTCCGCCCCGGCGTCGGGAACCTTTGCGCCAGCCTGATTAGTTATCCTGGGCCGGTGAGCACCGCGAGCCGCGGCGAAACCCTGCCCTGAGCGTAGCCGAAGCGGACCATCGCGCCGCGATTCCAAACAAGGAGTGTAAGAGACGGGATGGTTTGATCGCTCGGCAATTTTTGGCCGGACTAGTACGGACTTGGCCGGACTTGTCGATCCGCTACTTGGTTCGACTTGCTGCGATGGGACGCGACGAAGCCTTAAACCCTAACAACGGCGGGGCTGTTGGCCCGCGTCTGACCCGTCGTCAGAACCGCGTGAGATGGCCACGCGCAGGGGAACGACGGCAGGTAAGCCCGGCTCGTCAGATCAAACAATCCTGCCGAGAGACCTGAACCGGCGAAGGTGTGGAAGCACGCGACGTTAGGCAGAAGCGGGGCCTAACTGCGTCGCTCGACATTTAGATCAAATCATCCCGCCGACGCGGAAAAATGTCGAGCGATGAGCGTAGGTGCTTGAAATATCGACACTATTTGCTTCCAAAAATGTCGAGCGAAGCCAAAAATATCGAGCGAAGATCGCCTTCGCTCGATATTTTTTTGACGGGCTCGAAGGCATCTTTTTTGCCGGATCGCTCCGGCGTTGCAGCGGATCGAGATTTCCTGACGGAATTAGTTAAGCTAATCCTTCAGACATACCCAGCGCGCCAGAGGATCGGTCCCACGATTTGTGGCGCTTCCTCTGCTCGCAGGGCTCGGGTTTCGGAACGATAGGCGGGGTTGTCGCACCTTATGGTAAGGGTTCCGTCTAGTTCCCATTGGATCCGCCGGGCTACTAGCTGTCCAGTTCCGACAGGGTCTCGTATGACCAAGGCATAAAGCCCGCTTTCTCCACGCCGCAGCGCGCGCCGGTGTACCAAGAGTAAATCTTTTCGTTTGAGCGTGGGTTCCATCGCATCGTCAGTCACGGCGATTAAGTAAATCTGTTCGCCTGGTTTTTTCGCGCCCGATTCTGTGATCAAATCCGCGAGCCATTCCTCTTTGAATGCGAAAGGCGGCGGCTGAACGTTATAAAAAGGCGATGCGGGCAAGGCGTATCCGCCGGGCACTTCTTCCCCTGGACGCATCGCACCTTCGCCGCTGACAAGCCAGCCGAGCGAGGTGCCGGTCAATCTAGCGACGAGCGCTAAGGTTGCGATGCTCGGCGTTGAACTGCCCTTGATCCAAGCATATAGAGCGGCGCGCGAGACGCCGGCCGCCTTGGTTAATTCGGTCCGGTTCATCGGCGCGTCTCGGGACGCTCGCTCTATGCGCGCGGCCAACCCCGCCATCATAACTGTCGGATGAAGAGCGGCCGGAATTTCGGGGCGCGCGGGTTCAGCTTTTGGCTTTCGCCCTCTCCGTCTGATTGTAGTTGACACGACAATTGAAATAAGGCATATATGCCCAAATGAGTCTACGCGCATCATCGGTGGCCGTCAGCGTAGTGTCAACCGGCGCTGACTGGCCGCGCGAATATGTGATCGCCGAATTGCACCGCAGGGGATTATCGCTGCGGGCTCTCAGTTTTCAAAACGGGTACAGACGAGATTCCCTTCGCGAAGCCCTCGATCATCCGTATTTGAAAGCCGAGCGGCTCATTGCAGCCGCGCTTGGAATGAAGCCGGCGGATATTTGGCCTTCTCGCTATCGCAGAAGGGCACTGAAAGCGCGGCGAGAGAATCAAGGATGATCGAGCTGCCGGCAGAACTGCTCGCAAATGCGGCAGGATGGTCCACAGACCATTTTCACCGAGTCGCCAGCGAAGCTGGTGTCCCGAAACGAAAATCAGGAAAGGCTTACCAACTTCATTATACATCCGAGATTTTGCGCGCCTTCTCAAAAGCGCGCTATCGAGCAAAGCGACAAGCGAGCGAAAAATTATTCAGTTCGGCTGCGGCGGCCGGTCTGAGTTCAGAAGGCGAGCGCCCGTCGCAGCAAGCCGACGAGCGCGAGCGCGGCGGTGCAAAGCCGCCGATTTCCGTTCGGACCGGCGCCGCGGCCGTCAAATCTTTGATCGAATTGTCAAACAAGGCGGGCCAAGTAGTCACTGCGCGGGCCTGTGTGCTAGAGCGGCTGCGGGAATTTGAGCGTCACTCTGGGCTGTCACCATCGATCGCGTCCGAGAAATTCGCCGAACTGTGCCGGTCGGGCGAGATCGAGCTGCCGGCAGGGATCGTCAAAGTCAGCGCGCCGACGCTAATCAGATGGGCGAAGTTGGCGCGCAATGGGATCGGCGCGCTCGCGCCGAAACACGGAAATCGCGCGGAGAGCGGGATCATCGAAATCTAAGGCCGAGCTGCGCGAGTTGACGCAGGCGATGCTTGCCAAGTTCGGCCGCTCGCTTACAGCGCCGAGGATCCGCGAAGCGATGATCGTGCGATGCCCCGACGCTCAACTCCCTTCCCTGACCGCGATCAAGGATTACGTCCGACGTTGGCGCACCGAGAACCCGGCGCTGGAAGAAGCGTTGAACGATCCGGGGCGATTCAAGTCGAAACATCGAACGAAGGTTGCGCGGGCGGACGTGCATATAGTCCGGCTGAACCAGCAGTGGCAAATCGACGGCACGCGCGGCGATATCATGCTCAGCGACGGCCGCCGTTACGCGATTCTCGCGGTCATCGATGTGTACTCCCGGCGCGCGATGTTTCTGGTTGCGCCGTCGGAAAGCGCGAGTGCAGCGGCGCGGCTTATCTGCAAGGCGATCACGGCGTGGGGCGTCCCCGAGGAGATTGTCGGGGACAACGGCGCCGGATTTGTGAGCGAGCACTTGCAGCGGCTGCTCGCAGATCTGGGGATTACCTACACGCCGCGCCCACCCTTCCGGCCGGAGTTGAAATCTCACGTCGAGCGGATGAATCGAACGCTGTCGCACGAGTTTTTTCCGATGCTGCCGGGCTTTACTGGCCATAGCGTTGCGGAGCAACAAGCGCGGCGTGCGAGAAAATCTTTTGCGGCACGTTTCGGGAAGAACCGCGCGGAACTGTTTGAAGCAGAGCTGACGGTCGAAGAGCTGCAAACGAAGATTGATACTTGGGCGGCGAATGTTTACGGCGCCCGAGTTCACGCCGGACTCGCCGGCTGTTCACCGAATGAGGTAGCGGCGGCATGGCGCGGCGGGGTGCGTTTTATTGATGACCGCGCCGCGCTGGGACTGCTCAGTCAAGGCTCGGTGCTGCGCAAAGTCGTCGCGGGCAAGGTCCACGTTGAGGGCGTCGATTTCATCGCGGAAGAGCTGAGCGCGCACTGCGGCGAGCAGGTAAGGGTCTTTCCGCATCCATCCGGGAACATGGGGCTAGTGTATGTGTTTCGCGAAACTCGGCGCGGACGCGAGAAGCTCTGCGTCGCCGTCAACCCTGAACGCGCGGGACTGGATCGTGACACGCTCGCGATCGCGGCGCGGCAGTTTCAAAACCGCTTCATGAGCGAGCGGCGCGCGGAAACGCGACGCCTCGTAAAGCGGATCAATCCCGCGAGCCTCGCGGACGAGGTGCTGGAACACGCCGCGAAAAACGCACCGAGCGCCGTGCCCGAACATGAACGGTTTTCCTATCAGACACCAGCGTTGACGGCGGCCAGCGAAGCGATTCAAGCCGGCGCCGCAGCGCAGACAAACAACGTCATCAAGCTTCGGCCGCAGATTGAGGCGCGGATGCCATCGGTTGACGACTCATCCGATTGGCCTGCCCAAAGCCCGGCGGAGCTGGATTTTGAACGCTACCTGCAGCTCAAGGCCATGCCGAGCGGCGAGCTAAGCAGATCTGACGCTTTGTGGGTTGGGGGATATGAAACCAGCCGCGAGTTTGAAGTGCGCAAAAGCTTGGGACTAGTAGCGTGAAAACGGGAATTACATCGTCCACGCAAAACATAGTCGCGGGTCTTACAGTGCCTGCCCGGCTAACACGCTCTCAGCCACTAGGTGTCATCTATGGCGCCGCTGGCTTGGGGAAAACCTCTCTCATCGAAGCGATTCGGAATAAGTATGGCCGCGTCGTATGGGTCAGAGCGCGTGAGGCTTGGCGGTCCAGTCGCGGCATGATGCTTAGAGATATTTTGAGCGCGATCAACCCGGGTTGGGGCACCGAATGGTCCTCGACCGAGTATCTATATAGAACGCTCCTAGCAGAACTGAAAACCCAGCCCGATCTTTACCTCTTGATTGATGAGAGTGACTATCTTGCGCGCGGGCGGAACTTCAGTTTGTTGCATACGCTGCGCGATCTGGCGGATGAGGCGAGCGTGGGATCGTCTTCATATCGATCGGCAGCCTGGCACGGCTGCTCGAAGGCGCGACCGGCTTCCTCGAGGCTATCAGCTCGCGTGTCGGCGGCGGCGTCGAGTTCCAAAAAGCATCATTGGCGGACGCGATGTTACTGGCGCTCGATCTGGTCGAGGGTGTGACTTTTGACCGACCACTCGTCGAACACTGCCTCACAAGAAGCAAGGGCACAATCCGCCTGTTACTCGGCGTATATGCAGAGCTTGAGCGGCGCGCGCTTGACGCAAAGATTGATGCGCTAAGTCTTGCCGACGCCGCAGATCTGGGTTTCGTCGATCGCGCGGCGCTACCGGTCCGAAGAGGCAAGGACGCCAAACCCGAGACCGTTCAAATCTCGATTTCAGCATTGACGCAACGGCCAATCAGATCGGCAGTCGGGTGAGGCTAATGGTGCCAGAGAGAAATATCATGTCCGCCAAACTAGACGATAGGGAAATGCAAGTTCGCCGAGAGGTGACCGTGCGCGATGGGATCGCGGCGCTCCGTCAGCTCGAAACAGCATTATCCGGCAGTAAGCGTTTATCAGTGTTCGACCGCGAAGCGCTGACCCAACGGATAGACGCGGCGATTTATGATCTGGCGGCGGTGGTGATCGCGGCCGGGGCGTTCGTTGATGTCGCCAATCGGCGGCTCGCCGAAGCCGAAGCCAAGCCGACGGGCATTTGCACCCGCTGCCACGCAACTTTGACGCGGACACCCCAAGAGTTGCGGCAGCATATCGAGTCGGTCGCGAAACAAGCTTACCAACATCAGGGCTGGCCGGTTGAGGCATTCGTCGAGAAAGTCTCAGCGGCGCTGGAGCCCGGCGACGAAATTGTCTGGCTGATAATCGGCGGAGCCTCCGTACGGCGGCGCGATGGAAGCGGTTATGTGGTGTGGCGGGCGGACTCATGATGAGTGAGACGGTCGAAAAACTACTAGAAGACGTAGAGGTCGCGCGCATCCTGGGGGTTGAGCCTGCGACGCTGAGAGTTTAGCGTCGGCAAGACCGAGGGCCGGTGTACATCGAGCTCGGCTCGAAGCTCATCCGCTATCGAACCGAAGATGTGCGGGCGTGGATTGCGGCGCATCGACGCGGTGATGGAGCTCAATGAACGGCGCACGAAAATCTGCAGTCGAAACCATGCGGCGCGCCGAGTTGGGGAAGATACACGTTGGCAAAAAGCGGCTCGGGCTGGACGACACGACCTATCGCGGAATCATCGCGCGGGTCTGCGACGGCAAGACTTCGGCCGCCGAGCTCGACGAGCGCGAACGCCGCGCGCTGCTCGACGAGTTCAAGCGACTCGGGTTTCGAGAAGGCGCTTCTTACACCAAATCACTCGACGAGTTCGATGATCGCGAACCGCAAGCGAAGCTGATCCGTTGCCTATGGGCTGACCTGGCGGCGCTCGGAGCGTTGCGCGATCCGAGTGAAAAGGGGCTGCGGCGATTAGTCAAGCGAGTCGCAAAAGTGGATTCGCTGGCCTGGCTGGGACCGCAGGAAGCGAACGCGGTCATCGAAGCGCTCAAACAACGCCGGCGGTGGAGTGTGGCTGGCGCGCGGCTGAGTCGGGCTGAGCGGCTGGCGGCGGCTGAGCTCGCCGGCTTTTTCATCTGAGGGTGACGTGAAGCGACGCACCGAGACGCTTTTGAAAAAACAAAAAGAAACCGCTCGGCGCGAGAGGGCCGAGCGCAAACGCGAGCGGCGAGAACAGCGGCGCGCGGCACGGATGTCATAAGAGGGAGTTCGAGATGATGCAGGACTGGAAGACGCAGCAGACGGAAATAACGAAGCGGTTCGCCACGATGCTCGACGCGATCGATCGGATGAGACCGATGGTCGATCGCATCGGTGAGCGCCTCGCGGCGCTCGATCTGGCGTCCATGAGCAACCAGACGCGCCAGCAGATGAAGCTTTTCGACGATAGCGCCGAAGTGATCGTCAGCTCGGGGCGGTCAACCTGGCGCCGGTCGAAGCGGAGCTGCGGTTGATGATGGATCATTTGCGCTCCGTCGAAAGCCGGGCCGAGCATGACTCTTCCACGAAATAGCCGGGCAGCGGACGACGAGCTGGCCGAGGCGTTCGCGGCATACCAGGCGCGTATGGAAAACGAGACTAAATCCAGATTTCGTCGATTTCATAATGGAGGAACTGCAAGAACGAGAAACAGGTTCGCGCCTGATTTGTGGCTATTGCGGCGCGAGCCTTAAACGACACGCGATCTCCTACCTGGGGGGCTTGTCGGACGGACATGGGTTTCGCGAAATAAATTTGAACTGAGTATATGGCCTACACTCAACAATCAGAATCGAAAACATTGACGGGCGCGGCGGAGCGAACAGCGGCGGCGATCCGCGAGACGGTGATTACGCCGGCCGAAGCGATCCTCGGCTCGATCGAGCGAATCGCGGCGATGCGGCTCCCGGCCGATCTCCAAAAGACGGTCGCCGGTGAGCTCGGCACGCTCGCCGGCGAGATGCGGCTCAAGCTGATTCAGGAGAGTGAAGCGCTGCGGCGGCTCGGCGATACGCTTCGGGCGATTCGAGCGGCGGCTGATGGAGAAATCGCGATGAAGGAAATCGGGATTCCGGCAAATAAGCCGGCGGCGGATTTTCGAGCGGCACTCGATTCGTTGATCGCAGCCTTCGGGGATTTTAAGCGACCACTTGAAGCCTCGGCGTTGACTCTGGAGCGCATCCGCGCGCTACCCATTGAATCGCCGGAAGTTCTGGCCGAGGCAACGAGAAAATGCCGCGAGGCAACGATCATCTTGCGCGACTCTATGCGCCGAAACAAAGCGATGATGGAGTTGTCGGTCGAGTTTCTCAGACTTGAACGCACGCTCCAGAGTGTCGCAGAAGGACAAAAGAAATGAGCGAGGGCGCTTGCATCTGCCCGATCACCCCGGATCGGCGAATTACCGGGCCATGCACGTGTCATCCGCGCCGGGTGACGGTATCCGCCTATCGGCGTGCGGAAGGCGGGAGTTGCCCGATGCTCAATTTGAAATGAATCAGAACACCGAGCCGTCGGAGTTGCTCAAGCTGGCGACCGACGAGATCGCGAAATTCCTAAAAGACCCGGAGCATCTGGAATCGCTTCAATTCTTGGTCAACGCCGAGGCATATATCAGCATGGCCATGAAGAAGGCCGGCGCCGCGCGGCGCTCCGCCGGCGGGTATTAGATCGCGGCCCGCGCAAGCGTGATGAAGGAATCGTAAAACGATGGCGATTAAGCTGTTCGAGCTCGGATACGTCATCAAGGCGATCGACAAGGTGTCGGGCGTCGTGGGACATATCCGCGAACAATTCGAAGGGCTCGATGCGTCGGCCAAAGTGCTGACCGGCATGGGCCTGGAGCAGATCGGCGAGCAGATGAAGAGCGCCGGCGAGGGCGTGCTCGGCGGCGTCGAGAGCATCGTCGAGGCGGCCAGCGAGACGCAATCGGTACTGGCCAAGCTCGGCGCGGTGACCGGCTGGACGGGCAGCCAGCTCGACACGGCGCGCGAGGCGGCGGAGAAATTCTCGTCGATGCATCAGGGCTCGACGGATGAGTTTTTAGCGAGGGTGAAAGATGCCGCGCCAGTATTTCATAGTCTGCCGGCGTCGATTGATGCGGCGACGCAGGCGCTGAAGCTGCACGCGGCAACCGGGATCGATGCCGCCGCGGCAATGAATTTGTTCACTGAAACGGGGAGAGCCTGCGGCAATTCAGCGATCCAGATCGCCGGGACCTTTGCGGCGGTAACTAAGGTCTTTGGCGTGACCAATCTGGACGCGGTGCCGTCGGCCCTCGGGCGGCTGGCTGGGGCGACGCTGATGGCGAAGGGTAACGCGGCGGAAGCGCTCGGCGTGATGGCCGAGATGCAGCATATCCTCGGCCCGGAAGGGGCTGGGCGGGCGGCGATGGCGCTCTCGGAGGTGCTGACGCACGGGGCGAAATACGGAATCGATACGCAGCACGGATTAGTCAATGTGCTCGATCAGGTGCGCGCGCGGCTAGCGACGATGGGACACGCCGCGCAGATTGATTATCTATCGAAAGTCTTTGGGGCGACGGCGGGGGTGCGGCTGCTACCGCTGATCGAAGAGACCGGGATGCTACGCGAGAACCTGGCGAAGGTCGCGTCGATAGCGCCGGGCGCGGTCGCGGGAATGGAAGGCATCAACGAAGCGACTGAAGCTTCGAAGAAGCAGATCTTCTGGCAGAGCTTTCAGAATCTTAAGGACGCGTTGGGTGCACTCTTGGGCAAGCTCTCGACGCTGATCGACATGCTGACTGGCGTAGTCAACATGGCAAAGAGTTTCGCTGACACCCATCAGACCTTGACCAAGTATTTACTGATTTTCGCTGGAGTGGCGGGAGTGGCGGCCATAGCGATTGGTACGTTGCTGACGGTTTTCGGATCTATCGCCATTGTGATTGCCAGCGCGACCGGTTTGGCGGCGGCCTGGGCAATCGCGATCGGGGTCGGAGTTGTCGCAGCGGTTGCGGCGGTGATCGCGTGGTGGCCGCAGATCAAGAATTTCTTTGTAAAAATAATTCCTGAGGCGTTTCAGTGGGGCGTCAATCTACTCAAGACCTTTGCCAAGGGGATCGAGAGCGCAGTGACGTGGCCGATCCACGCGATCGAGGGTGTGCTCGGCAAGCTGCGGGATTACTTGCCGCATTCGCCGGCGAAGGTCGGGCCGCTGCGCGACTTGAACCGGATCCGGCTGGTGGAAACGATCGCGGAGACGATCCGGCCGTCGCCGATCGTCGCGGCGATGCATCGGACGGCGCTCGCTACGATGATCGCGGCGCCGATGCTGCTCAGCGGAATGGCGGGTAGCGCGGGCCCGGCGCCCGTCCAGATCGTCGTCAACTATTCGCCGACGATCCCCGGCGGCTCGGCGGACGAGTGGGCAAAAGCCGCGAAGCGGCACGCGGCCGAGCTCATGCGGATCATCGAAAGAGAAATGGAGAGGCGAGATTGCAGAAGCTTCAGCGCGTAAGACGGATCTCATTATGAAGTATCTATTTTGCTCAGCAGAAGCTTGCCGGCGTGCTTTTTCTCGGCGCAATCGGGTGACGGGCTGGATTTCTGTGGATAATCGCTACGCGCCATGTTGCGAGTGCCGGGCGCTTATGGTGCAATTCTTATAGCCGTTGGGCGCGGCTTGAAGTCGCAGCGGAAGCTGCGCATGATAATTCCGCAACATGGACCTGATCGGTCCCAAGGATTGGCTGACCGCATGGTTGATATAGAGAAGTCGCTCGCCGAGTTTTCCAACGCCGCGCAGCGACTAAACGAGAAGAGTAACAGCATTAACGAGCTAATCGGGCAGGTCGAGAAGCGACTTGCCGCTGCCCAAGCCGGTATTGAGTTTGCGCCGGGTTGGCAATTAGGTGAATGCGAAGCGGGCTTTGAACAAGAGCTCGAATATGGAGAAACTGGGGATCGTTGGCAATTCCTAGTGCGTCTATATCGTAGGTTTCGCGTTGACGATTGGGGCAAGCTTGTCGAACTGGACGAGGAGGAGCGCATCCTCGACAAGACAACCCCGCTGCTACAAGCAAGTCGCGGCCTCCGCATTGAGGCACTGAGGGAACTTCCAGCGTTTGTCGATAGCTACCGTGTGCGACTTGATGAACTGGTGGCGACGATCGATAGGGCTGAAGAGTCTCTGAAGTAGAATAGCCGCGCCCAACGGTTCTGTTTTCGCCTTCGCGCCCTCGGATGAGATCAAACCATCTGACCATTCCATCCGCCTTAAGCTCTCTCCAACATTAGATTTATTGATGCTGCACAGCTATAAAGGCGTGTGCGCGCATCGCGCCGTGCATCTTATGACACGTCTAAGCGCAGGCGATTGCCAGTTTCAGGCGATCGCCCACACTGTAAGCGGCACCTTGGTTTGATCAGATCGGCAGCTTGGTTTGATCGCGGCAATTTATGAGGAATCGCGAGTGCCCGCTCCCCGAGCTGCCATTAGCGAGCCTAATTTAAGGATGCAGGAGGGCCGGAAACGCTCGGATGGTTTGATCTCATCGAGCACATTCAGAACACGACGCGCGAGGTACGATCCACGCGGCAAAGCCGAATCCTTGAAGGCATCCAGAATTGATTATCTAATGGCTGAGGCTTGCGAGTCTCTCGTTAGTGGATGTAGCTGAAATAATCGTTGCGGTGGCGACTAGCGCGACGGCACTGTTCGCCTGGTTGAGCTACCGGTACCAAGTCGAGATCGAGGCTCCAATTCTGGAGTGCGACGAACCAATTTGGACCGAGGAGGGTGACGCGTTGTGGTTTCATATACTCTTAATGAATCAGGCTCAACGGACCCTAGTCTTTCAGTCTGTTCGGCCGCTACGGCCCAAACGCGCTCTCCTAGGTCTCAGATTTGACCCTAATCGGCCGCCTGCCAAGCAGATTGCAATGGACCTCGACGTGCGTGGACGAGGTACTACGACCACCCTTCCCTTCGTTCACACGTCTTACCTAGTTGATAAGCGGGAGCTCGACGTGCACTTATTCCCGCCATCCGGCTGGTTCGCAGGCAAAGTTTGTATTGAGGTCGTTATTTCGGACAAATCCTTGAGACCGAGACAAAGGCGCTTCGTGATCCGCAAGTTCATCCAACCGCATAGTGCGATAAGGACCACTGAAGAGACCAAGCAAATCGATTGAAAGGTCATTTCGCTTCCCCCCATCAATCTCGGTAGCTCCTCCGCTCTCGCCGCGACATCTTCTCATCAATGATACGGACGAGCTCGTCCGCGTGCCGCTTGGCCGACCTCACCCACTCGTCCGCCGAGCCGCCGTTGATCGTGACCGAGTAATTGATCGTGACGCCCGCCAGGCCGGCGCCGGCGCTCCCCGCGCCGCCGAGCATCATCGGCCCCGCGATCGCCATCGCGGCCGCCGTCCGCCGTATCGCGGCGAGCACCGGCATCGGCTGAAGGGTCATCGCGATCGTTTTGCTCAAATTAAGGTCATGCAATGGCCCTTCAGGGACGGGACTGTGCCCGATCAGAAAACGGCCCATTTTACCCGCGAGCTTTTCGACCTCATGCACGGGATACATGACGGCGCTCGCGATGCCCGCCGCGAAGCTTTTCAATAGGTTGACGCCCCAGTGAAACGCCTCAGGAATCATCTTCATCACGAACGTCTTGACCATATCCCAGTGTTTGTAAAGCTCATAGACGACCCCGATCAGCGCGGCGATCCCGATGATCACCAGCCCGACTGGATTCGCATCCATCGCGGCGTTCAGCAGCCACTGCGTCGCCGTCCAGACTTTGGTCGCGATTCCGGCGCCTCTGATCACTCCGACCAGCGCGGTCATTCCCGGAACATAGGAAACGACAAAACTGAGGCCGGCGAAGAGCACCGCAATCGCGCCGAGCGGTATCATGATCGCGGCGAAGCCCGCCATGACCTTCAGCAAGGTGGTCACGGTTCCGCGATTCTTTTCGACCCAGGTGTGCATCGACTGAAGCCCGCTTATCAGCTTCGGGATCCAGCGATTCACGATGGGCAACAAATTCTCGCCGATCGCTGTCCTGAGCAGATCGAGATTATTCAGCAGCTCCGCCCACTGCTCATCCGCCGCCGACATTCTGGTCGTCGAGAGCTTCGCCGCGTCACCTTGGGAATGATCCAGGTCTGTGGTCGCGGCGCGGAGCTCGCCGATCTTGCCGAGCAGGATGTTCACGCCGGTCACATCCCGAAGATTGAAGCCAAAGCCCTTGAGAGCCATCGCCTGCTGAAGCGGCGAAAGCCCGGCCATCGCTTGTTTGAGTGCGTCGAGCGAGGCCGCCAGATCGAAACCGCCTTGCTTATTTACCCGGACAAACTGCTGTAACTTCGAATCCGTCGTGAACTTCGCGATCATCTCGCGGAAGGCCGTGCCCGCGTCCTGGCCGTGCAGGCCGCCGACTGACAACATCGCGAGCGCCGCTTCCATTTGGGATACGCCCATGCCGGTCTGTTTGGTCACCGGCTGTGCGTACTGGAGACCATACGTGACTTCCGAAATATCCAACTCCGCATATCGCGTTTGCAACGCCGCCATCTGATCGGCGGCCTGCCGCGCGGACATTCCGAACAGTTGATGCATCGTCGTCAGCGTGCGCGTCGTCGGAGCCATCTGCGCTTGCGCGTCGGCCGCGTTGCGCGTCGTCGCGACCACCAGGTCATTCGCCGCGCTGATCGCGTCGAGCGCCTCGGCGTGCGACATCATGTTGCTTCTCGCGACGTAGTAGGCCTCGCCGAGTTGCGTCTCGCTAATGACGCTCGCCGACACGATCTTCTCGGCCGTCTCCCGCGCCTCGTTCAGGTTCTTCATGGTCGCGGCGCCATCGTTCATGGATTCCTGGACGCGCGACCATTCCGCCTTGGACTCCATCGCGGGCTTGAGTACAGAGTACAATGCCGCGCTCGCCGCACCGCCCGCCGCGACTGCGGCGCCGCCCATCATGCCGAGGTTCGCAGAAAACTCTCGCATGGCTTGCGTGCTTTTGACGGCCTCATTCACTTTTTCAAAATCACCGGTGACGCTGGCCATGGCGCTGTGAAAGGCGGCCACGCCTTTCAAGGCGATGAGATAGCCAATTTCGAAAAGCTTTATCGCCATGCTTCAGCCACTCCGTCGCCGGGAAAAACCCGTCACCCTCCACGCGCCCGCGCGATTTCCTTGTTGACCGCTTCCTGATGCTCCCGCACGGCTTCCAGCCAATAGGTCAATCGCTCGAAACTCATCCGTTCTAGTTCCTCGGCTAAAAAGCCAAACTGAACTAGGCCGGCAAAGTCGGCGGCGGAGGGGAATCGAAATCCCCCGACATTACCTGCGCCTGGAGCATGAGTACGTCCGCAAGGTTCATCTCGAGCACATCTTCATATACTATCGTCGCGCCGTCGATCTCGACGAGCTGCGCGACCAATGCCATCGGAATTTCAGCGACGTCCCTCGCGACTTTCTGCGCCCTCATCAAGTCGCGGCCGAAGCCTTCGCGGATCACCGCCTTACGCCCCGAAGGCAACGTGATTTCCTTAGTTTTCGGGTCAGCTTTTGGTTCAACCATTTTCGATCTTGCTGTCTCCTTTTTGAGTTTCCGATTTGTTCGTCAGTACCCGCCGGCCTGCTGCCGGACCGCGCCCACTTTCTTCATCGCCATGCTGACGTAGGCTTCCGCATTGACCAGATGATGGAGTGACTCGATATGGTCGGGATCTTTCAAGAATTGGCTGATCTCTTCGCTCGCCTGCTTGAGCAGCTCCGAGGGTTCGGTCTGCTGATTCATTTCAAACTGCGCATCGGCCAGCGCCTGCCGTTCGACTTGGCCGTGCGAAACAGTCAGCGGCTTGCCGCTCATCCGGGCGTGCCTGGCGATCGCGAACTTGGCGAGCGGCATATCATGCTGCTTGCAAAACTCGAGATCGTGCGCCGTCAGGAATCGCGCCGCCGCGTGCCCGATAAAGTTGGTCATATACGCGTGCGCGGCGCGCAGATTCCCGACCGAATGCGTAACTGCGTATTCGGTAAGCTGGTGAGTGATGTTGTTACAGATTCCCAGCGGAGCCGGCGCTCCGGCGCTGAACAAACCCGTTCGCGTCGTGCCATTGCGGGTCGCTTTCGTCGCTGCAAACTCTGCCTCGCTAACCCCGGTCTGCGCGCAAACCTGCTTCTCCACTGCCGTTAATTGACTAGTCATCTGATTGTTCCTCGCCGACGAGATCGCTCGCATATAGAGGTTAGGGTTATTGGTTACTGCCGCCCGCAACAGGCATAGAACGTTCCCACCCTGGTCGTGTTCGAAAACCGGACTGACATACCGATACTCACGTGATGCGACTTTACGCGCGCCCTCTTGGGTCCATTCGACCCGGCCCTGAATCCCGCCGCGCACAATCCGCAGCTCTTTGATCCAACCGGCCGCCGGCGCGGGCCGCCCTTCCGGCGCGGCGACATCCGTGGCGTGTTCGTAGTCAATCGGCAGCCCCGCCGTCATGCGGAGCTCGCGCGTCGCCGCGATCACCGCGTCGGGATGTTCGTTCTTAAACGGACCGCGCCCGTCGCGCGTCGAAAAGCTGCCGGCTGGAATCAGATCGATCCATTCCGGCGCGTGTTCAGTCGCGGCGCTCCGCGCCACGCTCGACGAGGCGTGACAAGCGCATGGTTTGGTGATTCGCCGGTCCGGGGTGATCGGGCAGATGCAAGCGGCCGCGCTCATCGTTTTTGCCCTTCGATCAGGCGCTGTAACGTCCGTTCGAGCTCAAGGAACTGCTTCCCAAAGGCCGCGATGCTCTCGGTTCCCAGCAAATGAGTGCGGATGCTGGCCGCCGCGGCGTTACACTCCTTAATGCCCTGCGTGAGAATTTCGACGGATTCGATCGGTAGTGCGCGAATGCGCCCCAGCGTGTTGATCGACGCCTCGAAGGGTCTTTTCACATCCATGAAAGCCCCGATCAGCGAGTCGCACGCGGCCTGAAATTCTGTGAGTTGCTTTCGTATCAGGCCATTCCGGACGCCCTGACCCGTTCGAGCGCCGCCCTGATTTCAGGATCGCGCGAGGCCTGGAACTCGACAGTCGAAGTCGCCGGAATCGGGTTCCGCGCGTCATAGCGCTCCAAAAATTCGCGGTCTGTGGTCTCTTTATCCCACGCCAGGCGCATACCGAGCCTAATCTCTTCGCGCTTATGCACGTGGCCGTCGATCTTCACCGCCCACCAGGACACCGCCTGAATCTGCATACCGGGTTTGACACGGCCCTTGATGACCCCGACCTCACCCGAATCCCAGCCATAAAGGCGGAAGGGTTTTTCCCAGATCTCAATCTGTGACGGCTCGACCTTCGCATTGCTGAATCCACCGAAGCGAATCGCATGCGCCAGCTTGTCTTTTTCACTAGTGAGCGTCTGCTCATCGCCGCGCGAGATCGCCTCGACGATCCGCGGATTCGCGACATTTACTAGATCGGCAACCTCGCCGCGCCGCGACGGATGGATCCCGACCATTAGCCGGTCGAGTAATGCCTCGACGCGCTTGTGCGGCGGCTGCCAGGCCTTCTCTGCAGCGCCGTTCAGCGCGTCCACCGCCGCATCCAGCCCGTCTTTTTGTGCGTTTTGTCCGCCATCTCCCCACCTCAACCTGATTTTCCTTTGAAAACGTCGCCCTACCGTCGAAAATGATCCGGCTGGATGCCCTCTTTCTCGAAGAACGCCTGTATCCGCTCGATCAGGATTTCCGTCCTGCCGATCAGCTCGACAACCTGCTCCTGCGTGGGTAAGTCATCATTGTCGGCTTTGGCGGCCAACTCTGCGCAGGCATGCCATTCCCCGCACAGTTCGAATGCGCCTCGACAATCATCAGCGTCGATGATGACCTTATATACGTCTTTGACGGCCAACCCCTGCGTGGATAAGCATTCATGCAGGCTCATTAGGGCGAGCATGAACCGCGCTTTGGCCTCCGCTGTCTCAGCAACATTGTCGCAGTAGTCGTAATTGGTGCATTCCTCTCCGGTTCTCGCCTGCACACGGGCATATAATGCCTCTTCTCGCGCAGCCCGATAGTACTCGTGCGAGGTGACGGCGACTTTGGTCGCAACGTCGCCCAAGACGCCTATAGCGTTCGAATCACCCGCGTTGCTTGCCTTTCGGCGCCGCTTCGTTGACTCGCGCGCCGGCTTCTTCGGCGTTGGCACCGCTATGTTCACGGCAGCATGCTTCCCTTTGCCGTTGCCGTTAAGATGCCCCGAGCCGCCCGTGTCGATATGATTCTCCATTCCGCGAAATCCTCCTTGACTGTTTTTTACTCGCGCCCCGATCGCGCGTTTTTTCTAACTGTCAGCGCCCGCCGCGCCGCCCGGTCGAAGCCTGCTTGTGACCGCAGCGCGCTTTCTCCACTGTTTGAGCGCCTCAATAACCGCGTTCGCCTCATGCGGTCCGAGCCAGGCCAGCGAATCCACTTTTGCGACTCGCTTGACGAAGCGCCGCAACGCCTTTTCGCTCGGATCGCGCAACGCTCCGAGCGCTGATAGATCAGCCCACAATGCCCGGATCAGCCGCGCCTGCGGCTCGCGATCATCAAACTCGTCAAGCGACGTTGTGTATGAAGTGCTTTGTTGGAAGCCAAGCCGCTTGAACTCATCGAGCAGCGCGTGACGTTGACGCTCATCGAGATCGCCAGCCGAAGTTTTGCCGCCGCAGACCCGCGCGATGATTCCGCGATAGGTCGTGTCGTCCAGCCCGAGCCGCTTTTTGCCAACGTGGTGTTGGACGTCAACTATTTTTGCCGATGAGCGACAACTATTTTTGCCGGTGGCCGCCAGGGTTAACTGCTCCGTCTGTTCGATAAGAACGAGGGCGGTCTCCGCGATACTCAGTTTTGGCCCACCCCTGGTTGAGTCCTCC